>CBQVAZ010000022.1:0-16684 GCA_967720205.1 uncultured Gemmatimonadaceae bacterium
AACCGACGCGTCGAGATTTGTGCGATGGCTCGAGCAACAACTGCTGTTCCATAACCTGGAAACCAGTCCAGCGCAGTCGGACTCGATTTCATCGGCGAGACCTGCAGGAGTACGCGGCCACAAAGAGTCTCAGCCCAGCGATGTTTAGTTGCCATATGCTACTAAATCCCGCAATCCCCGCAATCCCCGTTTCTCCCGGACGCGGATTATTTAGTATCCAACTGCTACTTGTGACTATAGCCGCCTAACGAGCCTCGCTACTCGCCTGACCGGCTCGCTGAAGCAGAGAGTGGCAGCGGGCGCAGGCGGTACGCCGATTCGCCGGCCACCGGCGGAAGGAGCAGGTACGCCGCTCGGTCGGGGTAGTACTTGGCGAGCAACCCATTGCGCTCACCGAGATCACGAGCGAACAACACCGCACCTCGGCGTTCTGCGAGTAAAGGTGGGTATAGTGCTAACCCCTCGCGATCTGCTGCGATCTGTGTCGCGCAGCGCGCCGAGTACGTGGATCCGGGGAGCACGCGCTCAGTTCGATCCGGCGAAAGCGTCGATGGCAGCACGTTCATCGAATCCCGCAGCAACGGCCACAACGCCGCACGAGCTTCTGATCCACGAACGTCTCGCTTCTCAAGTGCCGTGACTGCCGAATCGAGCACGCATGTGTCCACGCTGCGATAAAGCAGCTCGGCTGCAGGTCGCTCTACTTCTCGGCCCCAAAGACGTGCCAGGACCTGCGAGCCCCAGCTCTCACGTACAAAGACGAGCCAGTTACGCCCGCCTAACGAATCATCCGCAAACTCATGGCGCGAGCTGACTAAATTCTGAGAGTAAAGACGCGCCCGGGCCGGGAGGCCAGTGCCGACGCCGATCGCGAAGGACGTTGTGAGAGCGACGAGTGCGTACTGCCGTACAGCGACACGCTGCGTCAGAGCGCCAAGCGCGCGAGGGGCTCGAGCGGCCAACAATGCGAAGAGGGGAGTCAAGACGAAGAAAAAACGTGGGCCGAGGTAAAACCCATCGTGCCAGTACGCGAAGTATGCCGCGGCCAGAAGAACTCCCGCCCAGAGCATTATGCGATCGAAGCGAGCAACGCCGAATGCGACTGCCAGCGTGATTATGACAGGCAGCAGCGACGGTGTCGGAGACTCGAACAGATACGATTGCAGGCGCAGCGAGTAGAGGCTTAGTAGCTCGAGACCGCGTGAGGGCGAGTGGGCGATGCCCCAGGGCGAAGCGTGGAAACCCAGTGAATGGCTCTTCCCCCACATCAGCTCATAGCCGAAGAGCAACGGCGAACCGGTGGTAGCGTTGTTATAGGCCAAGAGCGCCGCAATCGGCAGGGCCAGCCCGATCGGCACCAAGACCGCGGACGAAAGGTGTCTCTTCGAGCGCAGAGTGCTGAGCCAGAGCACGAAGGCTGGTGCAGTCATCGCGAGGGCGTCAACGGGCCGGATAGTGGCTGCGACTCCCGCAGCGAAACCGAAGAGGAGCGCCCACCCGCGGCTCGGCGCCGGTTCCGCCGTTAGGCGCAAGCACGCCAGCCACGCGAGCACAATCCACAACAGTGTCGGCACATGGTTCATCTGCGAGGCCGCCATGAACACCATGAACGGCGAGAATGCCAGCAGGAGGATCGCAGCGAGAGCGACCGCCGGCTCCGGCTCGATGTGCCTAACGAAGCGGGCAAACGTGTATACCGTCGCGCCGCCGAGAATTGGTGTAACGAGCCAGGGGGCGCCCAGGAACACGCCGAGCATGAGGTGGGCGGGGCCACCTGGCGGAAACTGTCCGAACTGATGATCCCCAGCGCTGACGACGTTCAGCGCGCCGAAGAACTCGGGGAACGGACCGACACGATCCACGAGATGACCAGCGGCATAAACACGTGCTTGGTACAGCTGAACGATTTCGTCGATGAAGAGTGGACGCGCGTCGAAGACAGCAACTGCAACAAGTGCATAGAGCGCGGCGGCAGCCACGCTAATGATCAGCGAATTACGGCGCGGTCGTTCAGCGAACCACTTCCCTGCACGATCGGCAGTATTCGCAGCGAACCCCACGGCACGTCGCCGCGACAAGATGACCAGGACGACAACCGCGCCGAGAACGATCGCCGTTCCGGAGATCCATGACTGCGCCACGTTGCGATACCAGGGCGCAGCATGACCGCCAGGGATCCAATTCGCGATCGGAAGGAATCCGAAAACGGCGAGTCCGATCGCGACTGTCCGCGACAGAATCTTCCCGCTGCCGGGGTTTCGATTGTTAGGGTTGTCAGAAGCCGTCACACGATCAGGACGGCTTTCCTCCCGCAGCGGCAACCCGGCGATGACGTTCGACTTCGATGAGGAGGTTCTGTACGTCGTTAGGGCTGACCCCTGGTATGCTCGCCGCCTGTGCCAGGGATCGAGGCCGAAGCGTCGCCAACTTCTGGCGAGCCTCGAACGTGAGTGAACGCATGTTGGCGTACTCGAGGTCTGGAGCCAGCGCAACATGGCCGAGGCGCTTAAGACGATCTGCCTGCACGCGTTCCCGATCGAAGTAGCCGGCGTACTTGAGCTCGAGCTCAGTCGACGTTACAGCGTCTAGCGCGAGCGCATCTCCAACATCTGCGAGCTGGAAGAGGGCTCGGAGCTCGACGTCCTGCCTCTTCGTCAACTCCGCGATACGTACCGTTTGCTCGATAGGCGCACTGGGAATCGTTTCGAGATACGGGTTCGCGACTTCAGGTCGGAGCGGTGTCGCACGAGCGAGATCCATTGCCTCTGCCTCGGCAGCCAGGCGCCGCTCGGCGAGCGAACGCTCTTCAGGTGTGAAGAGACCGAGCGTGAACGCATAACCCGCCAGGCGCCGAAGCGCGTTGTCTTGACGAACCGTTAGGCGAAACTCGGAGCGCGACGTGAACAGCCGATACGGCTCGTCGACGCCGCGATGCACGAGGTCGTCAATGAGAACGCCGATGTATGATGTTTCACGTCCGAGGACGAGCTGATCGCGGCCTAACGCGGAGAGACCGGCGTTGAGTCCGGCGAGCACACCTTGTCCAGCTGCTTCTTCGTAACCTGTAGTGCCGTTTACCTGGCCGGCGAAGTACAAGCCCTTCAAACGTCGAACCTGCAGGGTGGCGTCGAGCTGCGTCGGCGGGAAGTAGTCGTACTCGATCGCATAGCCGGCGCGAGTCATGTGAACGTTCTTGAGCCCAGGGACTGTGCGCAGGATCTCGAGCTGAACGTTCGCCGGCAACGACGTGGAGAGGCCGTTCACATAGAGCTCGGTCGTGTCATGTCCCTCCGGCTCGAGGAACAACTGATGCCGCTCGGCCTGTGGAAACTTCACGACCTTGTCTTCTACCGATGGGCAATAGCGCGGCCCGCGCGCCGTGATTGCACCGCCGTACATCGCAGAGTGTGCGATGTTTTCTTCGATGAGTTGCTTCCCTGGATGCGAAAGGAAGGTGATGTAACAAGGAAGCTGCTCCGGATGCCGCGTACCGTTAGGCATTCTCCGTGGGGCCGTCCAGAAGTGCGACCAGGAGTAGTCGAATTGCTCGATTTCGCTTTCCTGTCGCTCCAAAGCAGTGAAGTCAACGCTGCGACCATCTATCCGCGGCGGCGTACCTGTCTTGAAGCGCGACATCGCGATACCGGCACGATCGAGCTGCTCGGCCAGGTGCAGCGCCGGTGCTTCGCCGGCACGTCCGCCGCCGAAGTTTGTTGTCGTGCCGATATGAATCTTGCCGCGCAAGAATGTCCCGGCGGTGACAACGACCGAGCGCGCTGCGAAACGACGCCCTTCGATCGTTTCGACGCCTAACGCCGTTGCGCCGTCTTCGTCCAGGATGAGACGCGCAACAGTCCCCTGAATGGTCTGCAGCAGCTGCTGTTGTTCGATGAGCGTGCGCGCGGCGCGGCGATACAGTCCTCTGTCGCATTGAGCTCGTGGCGCCCAAACGGCTGCGCCTTTGCTGCGATTCAGCATGCGGAATTGCAGCATCGCCAGGTCCGTTGCGCGCGCCATGATGCCGCCCAGGGCATCCACTTCACGGACAACGGTACTTTTCGCGACACCACCGATGGCCGGGTTGCACGACATCTGGCCGATGGTCTCGAGTGCACTCGTTATCAGGCCAACGCGCGCACCGAGTCGGGCCGCGGCTACCGCAGCCTCCGTCCCGGCGTGTCCTGCCCCGATCACGAGTACGTCGTACGTCGCTTCAATCATTAGGAATGGGGTGTACGGAGGAACCTAGCAGTGCCCCAAGTCAGCGGACAGTTTCCCGGATTATGCCGATCGAGCTTGGCCACGCGCAGCCGACGCTACTGATCCGACGCCACGCATTCGAACAGCACGGACTCACACGTTCGTTCTTCGATGAACGGCTCGGGCTCACCGCGGACGAGTTCCGCGTGGAAGGCGACCTTATAGTTGTAGGTCCAATTGCCGCCGAAGGCGCGCTCGGGGATGTCGTGACGGAATTGGAGGACCTGGGCCTGGTCTACTTCGACGACTTCTTTGACATGAGCGGGAACTGGCCCGACTGGCTCAACGTCTACGCGATGGCTGCCCGACCGGCGGGCGGACCGCTGCCTCCTCCGCCTTCGTAATTGTCGGCTCGTCGCTCGGTCCGAGTCGCATCACACCGTCCCAGCCACAGGCTAAGCACCATCGCTTCGTTAGCCGGATGCGCCCGAGAACGGGTGAGCGAACGCGAAGAGTCACAGCATCGCACATAGGACAGCGGTCGCCGCGCGGGAGGATAAGCACGAAAACAAAAGTCGCTGCGATGATGCGGAGGACGAGGAGTCCACCGAAAACCAAAACAAAGATCGCAGCGTCTGACATGGCGCGAGTCCTCCCGCGCGCGAGGGACTACGAAGCGAGGTTCTTTCGGAAAAAGGCAATGGTGCGCGGCCAGGCCTGCTTGGTCGCACTCATATTGGCGTCCCTGTCACTCTGTGCGCGCAGGAAGCCGTGTCCAGCTCCGTCGTAAACAGCATACTCGTACGTTTTGCCTAACGCTTTCATCGCGGAGTCTGCCGGCGCGATCGTCGCGTTGACTCTCGCGTCGTCGCCACCGTACAAGCCGAGCACTGGCGCGCGTACGGACTTCAACATGTCGCTCGCCGGCGCTCCGCCGTAGTACACGACTGCGGCACTGAGACCAGGCGCGTGCACGGCGTGTGCGAACGAGGTGCTGCCACCCCAGCAATAACCGACGACGCCGTACTTCTGAGTAGCTGCGGGAAGTTTCATCCCGTAGCTCGCCACAGCGTCGAGGTCGCGCTGAACATCTTCGGGCTTGAGGAGGCGAATCGCCGCGCGCGCCGAATCGGCCAACCATTCACTCGTTAGGTTCCCGCCGCGCTTCATTGTGAGAAGGTCGGGGGCGATGGCGATGAAGCCGTCAGCCGCGAGTTGATCGGCAACCCCTCGGACCCATGTCGACAGTCCAAAGATTTCGTGGATGACGACAACGACCGGTGCCTTGTCGCGACGCTCGGGGTACACGACCCACGCGATGACTGAGTCGGTCGGACTGGTCTTGATGGTGGCCCATTCTGCATGGCGCGGTGATGCTTTGATGCGCGCTTCTGCATCCGCAGCGCCCGCGGGGAGCGGCGGACCTTGTGTCGGTCGGCGAGTCACAAAAGCCGCAGTGGACATAAGTACGAGTGAGAGTGCGACCAGACGACGCTGCATGTGGAGCCCCTAGTAGGAAGTGCGATCTCGATTCAACGTGCGGGCGCAGACCGCTGTTGGTCAATGCTGTTCTTGCGGTCTCGACATTTCTCGGCAATGAACTCCGCGGCGCGCCACTCACCGTAGTAGTGCGGACGAAACGGTGAGCCACTGACAAAGCCGACGTGTCCGCCGGATTCCAAGAACTCGAGTGTCAGTGCTGGATTCCGAGCCGCGCGTCTCGCCACGTCGTCGAGAAGTTCGCTCGGGTGAAAGGGATCATCGCGGGCACTCAGCAGGAGGGTCGGGACGCGAACGTTCTCGAGCACGTCAATGGAGCTGCATTTGGAGTAGTAGTCAGCGGCGTCCCGAAAACCGTGAACGACTGAGGTGAACGCATCGTCGAATTCCCACAGCGTTCGCGCTCGCGAGATCGCTTCAGGCTGGGCCAGGCCGGGGAATTGCACCGCCTTCGCGAGCGCCTTTCGCTGCAGCTGGCGGACGAAGAACCACTGATAGATGCGCGACGCGCCCTGTCTTAGGTGTGCGCAGGAACGAGCAAGGTCGTAAGGAGTCGACACAGCAACAGCAGCGCAGATCCGGCGCTCAACATCCTCGTCGAGTAGTGCCAGCAGGCGAAGCAACACATTGCCGCCCAAAGAGACTCCAACCAAGGCAACGGGAGCGTCTCCAGCCGACTCGAGCACTCGAGTGAGAGCCATGGCGGGGTCGCTTGTCTCGCCGGAGTGGTAGGTGCGGCGCGCCGCGTTGAGTCGACCGTCGCAAGTTCGAAAGAGCAGGAGGTCGACTCCCCAGCCTCGAGTTGCGGCTTCCTTATAGAAGCCTCTGACGTAGTGCGACCTCGAGGTTCCCTCGAGTCCATGCAGAAAAAGGATGCGAGGGGTGGTTGGCGAGGCAGGCGCCAAGCTGACAACGGAAACCTCATCGCCATCATCAGTTGGCCAATGAGCTGTCGTGACCGGAGGTAGGGAAGTGCGACGGAACATCCGCCCCCAGATGGTCTGGAGGTGTGGGCCGGGGAGCCACCAAGCTGGAGTAAAGGGAGGCGCCATGCTGGTAAATTGGGCGACGAGGCCCAAGGAACGGATCTACTCGCGAGGCAATTGGTGGAAAAAGTGCTGGAAGTGCAGGTCTTTGGGATAAGAAAGAACGCAGATACACGAAAGGCCCTGAGGTTTTTCTCCGAGCGTCGGATCAAGACACACTTCGTTGACCTCGCAGAGCGAAGTGCTTCTCGCGGTGAGCTTACCCGCTTCGCTCAAAAGTTCGGCGTCGACGCGCTGCTGGACGGGTCCTCGCCCCGCTTCCGAGACCTGGGGCTCACGCACGCGCGCTTGAATGATGACCAGTGGCTCGCGCGTCTCGTAGACGAGCCATTTCTGTTGCGTATGCCGCTCGTGCGCTGCGGGAAGCGCCTAACGATCGGCGTCGATGAAGATGCCTGGCGGGACTGGACCGGTCGATGAGTCTGGATCCAACGATGTGGGCGTGGGGCGGATTCATCGCATTCATCATCTTCATGCTCGCCCTCGATCTGGGCGTGCTGAATCGACGAGTGCACGTCGTGTCGATTCGCGAGGCGATGCTGTTCACGGTCATCTGCGTCGTTCTCGCATTTGCGTTCAGCGGATTTCTCTATTTCGCCTATGATCGGAACGTTGCCGATCTGGGTTTGACTGTCGATGCGATCGATGGCGTGCGGAACGAAGGTCATCTCGCGTGGGTCAAGTTCGTCACCGGCTATTTGATCGAGCTCTCGCTCAGCGCGGACAACGTCTTCGTCATGGCGATGCTGTTCGCATTCTTACGAGTGCCAAAGCAGTTCCAGCATCGCGTGCTCTTCTGGGGTATCCTGGGCGCGCTCGTAATGCGCGGCGTGATGATCGTCGCCGGTGCGTCGCTGGTCTCACGCTACCACTGGGTGCTCTACATCTTCGGCGCGTTTCTTCTGTTCACGGCGATTCGACTGTTCATGGCGCGCGATACGAGCCAAGAGGCCGCGCCGCCAGAGCCAGCCATTTTGCGATTCATCCAGCGATGGATGCCGATAACCACCGCGTACCACGGTTCGAAATTCATTGCGCGGATCGACGGGAAGTTGTTCCTCACGCCGCTGGCGGTAGCGCTCGTTTTCATAGAGACGACGGACCTCGTCTTCGCCGTCGATTCGATCCCGGCCATCTTCGCGATCACGGCAGACCCGTTCATCATCTTTACGAGCAACGTTTTCGCGATTCTGGGGCTGCGATCGCTCTACTTCGCGCTGGCGGGGGCGATCGAGAAGTTTCGCTACCTGCGCGCGTCCCTGGCCATCATTCTCGCGGTGGTGGGCATCAAGATGCTCGTCGCCGACCTGTTGAAAGCGTGGATAGGGCCTGATGCCAACTTCTATCTGCTGGGGCTCGTCGCCGCGATCCTGATCGGAGGGGTCCTTGCTTCATTAGGCAATCCGGCAGCGCCCCCTGAGGCAGCGGCGCCCGCCGAAACGCCGTTAGGCAAAGACTGATCACTCGAATTCGCCGACGAACATTATCTCGGGTTCGAGCTTGTATCCGAGCTGCGTGGACACAGTCTCCTGCGCGTGGCTGATTATCGCGCGGACATCCGCCGCGGTCGCGTGGCCGAGGTTGAGGATGATGTTCGCATGGATATAGGAGATTTGCGCCCCCCCGATGCGAAAGCCTTTGAGGCCGCATTGGTCGATCAAGCGACCGGCACCCACTCCTTCGATCTTCTTGAAGATGGAGCCGGCGCTGGGGTGGATGTCGAGCCAGGGGTGACGCGCTCCGCGCCAGCTCAGGTTCTCCTGCATAACGCGATGCATGTCGTTCGGATCCGCTGGCGTCAGGCGCAGGGTCGCCGCCAGCGCGATGTCGCCGCTGTAGTGCAGGATGCTCGTGTCGTAACCGAACTTCATGTAGTCGCGGTCGACGGTGTATCGCTCGTTATGCGCGCCGAGCAGCTCGACCGATTCGACGATCTCTTCCAGGAACATCGTGCGTTCGCGCGCCGGAGCAGGCGACAGGAAATGCAGGTTCTGCCAGAGCGCGCCGCCCAGTGTGCTGGGAATTCCGACGAAGTGTTCGAGGCCAGAGAGACGCTGCTCAATGGATGCGAGGATGAGGCTGTGTACGATCGCTCCGCTTTCGGCCCAGAGCTGCGTGCCGTCTTCGAAGCGCATGGCGCGCGCGAGGTTGCGCACAACGACACCGCGAAAACCCTGGTCTCCGACGAGGATGTTCGCTCCCGTTCCCAGCAGGAAGAACGGAACCCCTATACTGCGCGCGAGTACGACGGCGTTTGCGAGTTCCTCGGCGGTTGTCGCATCGTACAGCAGGTCGGCTGGTCCGCCGATTTTGAAAGTCGTGTACGGAGCGAGCGGCGCTTGCGCGTGCAGACGGCTCGCGTCCAATACGCCAGCGGCTCGCTGGACGTACTCGTTAAGCAGGTCACTCACGTGAGGCATCGTTGCTGAAAGAAATAGTGCATCGAATATGGGCGCCAGCGCGAGGCACAGTGGTGGCAGCCGTACTCTCGATAGTCATCGCGCATCCAACGCTCGCGCAGCGCTCGGAGCTGGAGAAGTTCATTCATCAAAAGGTGCTGTCGAACGGCCTCGAGGTGATCGTCGTCGAGAATCATGGCGTACCGCTAACGACGATCGAGTTCGACGTGAAGAACGGGTCATTCACGCAACCCCCCGGTTCGGAGGGGTTGGCGCACATGTATGAGCATATGTTCTTCCGCGCGAATGCTCAGCTGCCGCTGCCGGATCAGTTCATCGACCGCGCCTCGAGACTTGGAGCAGTCTTCAACGGCACGACTCAGGAAGAGCGCGTCAACTATTACATGACGCTGCCGGCCGACTCGTTAGAGGGTGGGCTACGCCTCATGGCTTCGGCGCTTCGAGAGCCGAAGTTCCTGCGCGAAGAGCTCGAGCGTGAGCGCGAAGTGGTTCTGGGCGAATATGACCGACATCAATCAAATCCGTTCTTCGGCCTGCAGGAGGAGCTCGGCAAGCGTTTGTATCCGGGTCAATGGAGTCGTAAGAACATCACAGGTGACCGAGCTGTCATTCAGAGCGTAACGCCGGAACGCATGCGCGAGATTCAGCGCGCGTACTACGTGCCTAACAACACGGCACTCATAGTCACCGGCGATGTCACCGCAGCGCGTGTGTTCGAGTTAGCAACAGAAATCCTCGGTAGCTGGCCGCGCGCGGCGGATCCGTTCGCAGCCGCGCCAATTCCGCCGGTGCCTGCACTCTCTCGGAGCGACGCAGTCATCATGGAGGAGCCAGTCAGCGCGATAACGGTGCTCGTACAGTGGCAGGGCCCCAGCGTTCGGAAGGATCCCGCCGCGACGTATGCGGCCGACGTATTCAGCGACGTACTCAACGCGCCGACTTCAAAGCTGCAGCAGCGTCTCGTCGACACCGGGCTATGGCAGGGCGTCACCGTCAACTACTACACGCTGGATCAAGTCGGGCCCATTACGATCTCCGGACAGACGACGCCTAACCAGATGAAGGCGGCGATGGCGGCACTCGAGCGAGAGATCGGCCGTCTGGCTGAATCGGGGTACATCACGCAAGAGGAGCTGGATGCGACAAAGGCGGAGCGATCGGTCAGCACAGCATTCGGGCTGGACCGCGCATCCGAGTTTGCCCACACTCTCGGCTTTTGGTGGAGCGTTGCGGGCCTCGAGTACTACATGGGCTACGTCGACAGCATGGGGAAACAAACGCTGGACGATCTGCGCGGCTACGCGAGCAAGTACATCGTGGGCAAGCCGCGCGTTGTCGGTGTCGTCATCGATCCAAGCGCGCGACGCGCGACGGGCCTAACGATTGAGCAACTCTTACCGCGAGTTGTCCAGTGATCATGCAGCCACGTTTATTGACCGCGCTCATCGGGCTCGGCGTCACGGTGCAGCTCAGTGTTCAAACGAGTCACCGTGCCGACGATCCCATGACAGTCGCCTTCGACGTTTCTGGCGTTCGCGTCATTCAGCGCGTCGACACGACAAGCGAGATCGTCGTCGCGAATCTTTACTTGTTAGGCGGGACACGGCAGGTCACTGCGCAAACCGCAGGGATCGAGCCGTTGCTCCTCGAAGCGACGGGCTGGGGAACGCGCGCATATCCGCGGGAGAAGTTACGTCGCCAGATGGCGCGACTTGGAACGTCAATCACCATCGATGCGGAAGAAGACTGGACATCGATCGGTATACGCGCGACTCGCACGACCTTCGACTCCACGTGGTCTGTCCTCGCGAGCCGCGTGATGGAGCCAACGTTCGACAGCGCTGATGTGGAGCTCGTGCGTGCGCAAGTCATGTCCAGCGTCGCGCAACGCCGCGACGATCCCGATGCACTGCTCGAATTCCTGGCCGATAGCTTCGCGTTTGCGGACCATCCGTACGCACAGTCACCGGCGGGAACGGAGCTCTCGCTGAGTCGCATCAGCATCGCCGACCTGCGCCAATATCATCGCGAGCAGTTTGTAAAGTCGCGGATGCTGTTGGTAATCGTGGGGAATACACGACGGCCGAACATTGAACGACTCGTCAGGCAGACGCTGGCTAAGTTGCCGGCAGGCGAGTATCGCTGGGCGCTGCCGGATACGCTGCCACGCCGACAATCTGCTGTACGCGTCGTCAATCGGGCGCTGCCGACCAACTACGTGCTGGGATACTATCGCGGCCCGCGCGCCGGCACAAAGGAGTATCGCGCGCTGCGAGTGGCATCGGCGGTGCTCACGGGGCAGCTCTTCAGCGAAATCAGATCTCGGCGCAACCTAACGTACGCTGTCGATGCCCCCTTCCTCGAACGCGCAATAGGAGCGGGTGGTCTGTACGTGACGACTGTGAATCCCGAGCGGACGCTCGATCTGATGCGCCAAGAGCTGATGACGCTGCGCACGTCACGCGTAAGTAATGAAGGACTAGCGCGTTTGGTTCAGCAATTCATCACCGAGTACTTCCTGAACAACGAAACGGCCGCCGCGCAGGCCGATTTCCTGGCGCGCGCTGAGCTCAACGGCGGTGACTACCGCACGGCGCAGAGCTTTGCCGAGGATCTACGACGCCTAACGCCGGACGATGTGCAGTCGGCCGCCGATCGGTACATGCGCGATATCAGGTTTGTGTACCTGGGCGACTCGTCCAAGGTGCCACGCAGGACGATGGAGCGCTTCTAGCCACGCTCGTTCACGTATCGAGCAAGAGTCCGCGGACTTTGTCCGCGAGCGCACGATTCGTGGCGATCGCATCGCCGCCGAACGAGCTGCTGCCGCGCCAATCCGTAATCACGCCGCCGGCCTCACGGATAATCGGGACGAGCGGTGCGTAGTCCCAGATGCTGAGGCGATTATCGGCCATGACTTCCGCGCGCCCAGTCGCGACGAGTAGGTAACCGTAGCAATCTCCCCACGTGCGCGAGAGCTTGGCTTGTTGGGCGAGAGCTTTCCAGCGCTGCTGGCGTTCGGGTTTTCCAGGGAAACGCTCGCTCGTCCCAAGGATCGTCGCGCTCGCGAGGTCGGAGACATCTGAAACGGAGCAGCGCGATCCGTTGTACCAACAACCTGCGTACTCCGCTGCCACGACCAATTCGTCGAGGGCGGCGCAGAATATGGCGCCAGCAATGACTGTGTCGCCGGTCATTATGCCGACCATCGTTCCCCACAACGGGACGCCGTGCACGAACGATATCGTGCCGTCGATTGGATCTATGACCCACTGTCGTTCCGCGTTAGGCGGCCCGGATGGACCGCTTTCTTCAGCGACGATCCCATCGCCGGGAAAGCGCGCTGCTATCCAGTCGATAGCGGCTTTCTCTACCGCGCGATCAGCGATCGTGACCGGGCTGCCGTCAGTCTTCGTCTCGACCGTTAGGTCTTGTCGGAAGTGCTGCAGTGCGACCGACCCTGCCGCACGTGCCACACTAGTGAGTACGTCGATCCAATCCACTTGATCAGGTTGTCAGTGCGGGGTTGAAGTGGCACACTTTGTGAATAAATTCACAACGTACAGCGCGGCTGACTTCCACGCGCGCTGGCTGTTCAAACGTCCAAACTCGTTCGGCTTCGGAGGCCCTCCACCATGCGGTTCTCTCGTTTCGCGCTCGCAGTGGGCGCGTTTGTGCTATTCGCTTGCGGCGGCGGCGAAAAAAAGGCTGCGGATTCGACGGCGGCTACTGATACGGCGGCGGCCACACCGACTCCGCCAGCCACACCAGGAACTGGTACGGCTGCCCCAATCACCGGCACCACTCACGAAGTGAACATGGTGGGTGATGCAAAGGGCTACCGCTTCGAGCCAGCGACCCTCACGATCAAGGCTGGCGACGGCATCAAGTTCATCAACATCACCGGTGGCCCACACAACGTGACGTTCGATCCGGCGAAGATTCCGGACGACGTCGAGAGCGTCCTCTCGGCCAACATGCAGAATCAGATGGCGCCGCTCAGCGGGCCGCTCCTCATGAACGCGAATGAGGCGTACACGATCTCGTTCGCCGGCGTTAAGCCCGGCACCTACGAGTTCAACTGCACGCCGCACCTCGCGATGGGGATGATCGGCCACGTGACGGTGCAGTAGTCGAGTAAGTCGCAAGAACGAGCAGGCGGGGGCGAGCGATCGCTCCCGCCTCGCTTTTTTTTCGGTCATTCGCAACCGCTTGCGTGCCGTTCGAACGACGGAGATAGTCCACAATCGAGATGACTGGCGTGTTGGAACCTCGGGTTCCCGAAGGAACTGGCCAGCGTCCGCGACGTCCGGCGCTGTCCCTTTGGCTTGCGGCGCGCACGCGCAACGCACTCCAACGTCGAAGACGCTTCGCTCTCTTAGCACTTCTGGTCTTTGCCAGCGTGCTGGCGAGCTTCGTCTTCGCACCAGCGGGGGCGCGCGGCGCGTGGGTGCGTGTGCGCGCGAGCGCACTCGACTGGCGCGACACGGTCGGTCTCATTCAGCGCCGTCGTGCGGCCGAACTGCGCGTCGCAGCGGCCGACTCGGCACTCAACGCGGCCCGAGCGCAATATCACCTAACGAGAGCGACGCTTCCGCCGGCCGCACTGACGCCGGCTCAAGCCGCTCGCCGCGATTCGCTCGCTACGCGCATCGCCACGTTTGATGTACTCCTAGCGCGCGCCGAGCAGTCGCCGCTTCCCGAGACATATCGCGCGCTCGGTGAGTCACCGTTCATGCGTCGCGAGCCGCGCGTCGCGCAGCTGCTGGATTCTCTCGCCGCGATCGAACGCGAGCGAGAAGCCATCGGTGGTGGCGTCGGCGTCGATCCGGTTTTCGTCGAGCTCACGACGCGAGCGAATGTCGTAGGGCGCCAGATCGCGGCGATCGCGGATGCGCGACGAGCCGATGCTCAACGCGAGCTCGCGACGATCGAGCCGAGAGCCGCGCCGTCTGAACAGACACCGTTAGCCGACACGCTCGCCGCCGCGCGCCTGCGCTCTGAACGGGGACGCGATCTCGCTCTCGTGGAGCGGCTACTGGTGGACGGCAGGCGTTCGAATGCCGCTCTCATCGCCGCTGAGCGGGAACGTCGTCGCGGCACCGAGCTGGCGCCCGTGCCGATACTCGTTGTCGCGGCGGCGATCATCGCATTCGCAGTTGCGTTTGCATTGACACTCCTGGATGAGTTTCGCTCGCCGCGCGTTGCCGATGCAGCCGAGGTGGAGCGCCTAACGGGAGCGCGTGTGGTGGCGACGATCCGGCCGCGTGACATCCCGCTCGAGCGTCGCCGCCGAGCGATCGATCGAATGGTACCGGCGGTTCTGGATCCGACGTCCGACGATTACAGGCTTCTCGCCATGCACGTGGCCGTGCATCTACCCGATGACGGCATTGTCGCCGTCGTCGGCGAGCAGCCCGTGATGGCAGCTGTTATTGCGGCGAATCTTGCCGCGATCTTTGCGAATGAGCCGCGCGAGACGCTGTTGGTCGACGCGATGTTGAGCGATGAGTGTGTGGCGCAGGTTCTCGGGATCCACTCGGGGCCTGGGCTCAGCGCCGTCATCGAGAATCGGCGTCGTTGGTCCGAGGTGCTGAGCCAGATATCGACAGGCCGCGACCAAGTCATGGATGTGCTGCCGAGCGGCCGACCGCGTGGATTGCC
Organism: uncultured Gemmatimonadaceae bacterium; assembly: GCA_967720205.1. Classification (GTDB taxonomy): domain Bacteria; phylum Gemmatimonadota; class Gemmatimonadetes; order Gemmatimonadales; family Gemmatimonadaceae; genus DASYRX01. The sequence goes on from CBQVAZ010000022.1 coordinate 14,831, forward strand.
CGGCCGTGCGGAAGCGGAAGTATTGATTCGTGAAGTGGAGCGATCCGGACGCCGGTACGATGTCACGGTCGTCGTGATACCACCTAACGCGGCTTACCGCGTGCGGCCGGGGCGCGCGGTGTTGCTCTGTGCGCAGCTGCAGCGGACGCGCGGTCGCCGTCTTGCGCGGCTGGCGGCAGGGATGCGGGACGAGGGCGCCGAGATCACTGGCGTCGTGCTTTGGCAAGGCGCCGCGCCATCGCGGCAGCCGCGTCGGCGCGGCAAGCAAGCGGCGGTCGCACCTAACGAGCTTGGAGACGAAGATACAGCGCCGTTTGCAGCGCCGTACGTCTAGCCCGCCCTGGACCGCGGCGCTAGCTTGATGCCCCCGCTCGATGCCAGGCCAAGGAGCGAAGTGTCAGCGCTGTCGATGACAGGGTACTCCGATCGCATCAATCATGCGTTGGCGTTCGCCGCCAAGCATCACGATCAGCAAGTGCGCCGCGGTGTGCGGCTGCCGTATCTCACGCAGCCTGCGAACGTCGCTCTGATCCTAACGCGCTATGGACAGAGCGAAGACACTGTCGTCGCGGGCATCTTGCTCAACGTCGTGAAGGATTACGTGAGCGACGGACGAGCCGCGGAGGTGATCAGCGAGCGCATTGGTGACAAGTTCGGCCAGAGCGCGTTCGAGATTGTTCTGGCTGCAACTCCGCGACGCTTCGACGACGATGGTGTGGAGCTTTCGCAGGATGAGCGTCGATCCGACTTCCTGAACCGCCTCGCTGCGGCCCCGGACGAGGCGCGCTGGGTCGTCGCAGCCGACGCGCTGCATGAGAGTGCGTCAGCGCTTGCGGATGTGCGCCGAACGATCGAGCGCAGCGTCGTCTGGTCGCAGCGCGGTGCAGGTGTGCGTCGCTACGGTGAAGTCTCGAGCGCGCTGCAAGCCGTCGGTTTCGGCGCGCCGATCATGAATGAATTGACCGACGTGCTTGGCGCGCTCGAAGCCGCGCGTTAGGCGCTCGCTCGTTCGGACGCGGCGCCGCCGCCGTAGCGCTGCTCGACGTATGACTCGAGGATAGCGAGAAACTCAGGCACGATCGCATCGCCGCGCAGCGTGACGTGCAGCTGTCCGTCGACATACACCGGAGCTTTGGGTTCCTCGAACGTGCCGGGCAGTGAGATGCCGATATTGGCGTGCTTCGACTCCCCCGGTCCATTCACCACGCAGCCCATCACTGCCACTTTGAGTTCTTCGACGCCGGGATACGCGCTCTTCCACTGCGGCATGCGCTCGCGCAGATAGATCTGAATGTCCTCCGCCATCTGCTGGAAGAACGTTGACGTCGTGCGGCCGCAGCCAGGACAGGCCGTCACTTGCGGAGCGAAGGCGCGGAGGCCTAACGACTGAAGGATCTGCTGTGCGACCAGTACTTCTTCGGTACGATCTCCGCCAGGGCGCGGGGTGAGAGACACGCGAATCGTATCGCCGATCCCTTCGGCCAGCAGAATCGCGATCCCAGCGGTCGAGGCTACGACGCCCTTCGTTCCGAGCCCCGCCTCCGTGAGGCCGAGGTGCAAGGGGAAATCGCAGCGTTCGGCGATGCGACGATACACATCGACCAGATCGCGCACGACGGAGATCTTGCACGAGATGATGATACGATCGTGCGGCAACCCCGTCTCTTCGGCGAGCCCGGCAGAGCGGATCCCGCTTTCGACCATGGCATCGAGGTACACGTCGCGTGCATCGCGCGAATTCGTTAGGCGCGCGTTCGCGTCCATCATCTGCGTGAGGAGGTCTTGATCCAGCGAGCCCCAGTTCACGCCGATGCGAACGGGCTTGTCGTTGGCGATCGCGACCTCGATGATCGC
>CBQVAZ010000023.1:0-16602 GCA_967720205.1 uncultured Gemmatimonadaceae bacterium
CGGCAAATACGTGCTCACGCGCACGCAGGGGCCGCGCGGTGAAGACGTGAATGCCGTCGTCGAGCAAGGTGTGGTCGGCGATTCTGTCGGTCGCGCAATCGGTATCTCGTGGCTTCCAGACTGGAGTCTCGTTCCACGCGATCGCGATCTGCGCTTCAACGTCGTCGTTCCACGTGAAGCGTCCGGTCGCATCTTGCGGCAGCTGCAGGTCATCCTGCCGCCGCAGAGCAACTTCATGCGCATGATTCTCTCGGGCTCAGAGCCTGTGCTGCTCGCGAGCACGATGAACACGATCCTCGATGTTTTCCTCGAGACTGCGAAGCGGCTCAAGCGTACAGACCTCACTCAGACGTATGAGTCGCTCGAGGCGCAGCGCCAAAAAGCCGCGGCGGATATGGCCTCGACGGCAAAGCAGCTCGAGGGTTATCGCATCAGGACTATTACGCTTCCGTCCGACCAGGTACCTGTCGCGCCCGGCGTCACGATGGCGCAGAACCCTGTCTTCAGTTCGTATTTCAACGACCGCACGAGTCTCAGCAACATCAAGCAGGATCGCGAGCTGCTGGAAGAAGTGCTTAGCGAGCGGAAGGCAGGCGGTACGGGCTGGATCGAGAAGTTGCGCCTTCTCGTGCCGAGCCTGCAACTAGGCAATCCCAATCTGAATTTGGCGATCGGCGAGCTCGACCTCGAGCGCAATAGGCTGCGCGTCGAGATGCAGACGAAGACCGACTCCAATCCGGTCGTTATTGGTCTTCGCAAGAAGATTCGCCAGCTCGAGATGCAGGACGTTCCGCAGCTCACACAGATCTCGCTCAACCAGATGCGTTCGCGCGAACGCGATCTTGGTAATCGAGTGCGTCTCGCCGGCAAGGAACTCGAGGCGATTCCCTCGCGCTCCATCGAAGAAGATCGGCTCAACCGCAATTACCAGGTCGCGGTGTCGGTCTACAACGAGCTGCATAACCGAACTATCAACGCGAAGCTCGCCGAATCGAGCGTGCAGCCCGACGTGTCCGTGCTCGAGCGTGCAGTGCCGCCAGGCAGGCCTTCGACTGATACCGCCTCCGCGATCTTCCTGATGGCGATCGCTGGCTCGCTCGCCGCAGGCATTCTGCTCGCGCTCATGCTCGACCGTATGGACAAGCGCTTCCGTTATCCTGAGCAGGCCGTAGGCGAGCTTGGCCTCGATATTCTGGGCGCCATCCCGTCCTTCAAGAACCCCAAGAACTCCGCGGCTCGACTGGAGGAGTGGTCCCAGCTGATGGAAGCGTTCCGCTCGTTAGGCCTGAGCGTGCGCAGTGCTTTCCCACAGAACGAGCCGATCGCATTTACGATCTCGAGTCCGGGCCCCGGTGACGGCAAGTCGTTCATCTCGCTCAACCTCTCGATGGTCATGGCCGAAGCCGGCTTCCGCACCGTGCTTATCGACGGTGACATCCGGCGCGGGCGGCTGCACGAAACCAAGCCGCTCATCGACTGCAGCCAGAGCCCTGGGCTGGTCGAGCATCTCGCCGCTGAGGCGACGCTCGCGGAAGTGATTCGCGAGACGACGCACGCGAATCTTTGCGTCATTCCCTGCGGCGCTCGTCGACGTCAGGGACCGGAGCTGCTCGCGTCGGAAGCGATGCAGCGTCTCATCGCCGAGCTGCGTTCGCAGTTCGACGCCATCATCGTCGATTCGGCGCCGTTGGCGGCCGGTATCGACCCGTACGCGTTAGGCGCTGCCTCCGGAGCGATGCTCGTCGTTCTCCGCGCCGGTGAGACGGACACCAAGCTGGCGCAGGCCAAGCTCGGCACCATCGACCGCTTGCCGGTGCGCCTCATTGGTAGCGTCCTCAACGACGTCGGCACCGACGCGACGTACCGTTACTACTCGTACCTCGGCTACGAATACGCGCCGATGGACGATGCTGAGTCGCCGGGACTTATTGGCTCAGCTAAGGAATAGCTGAAGGCGAAAGGAGCTGTCAGCCGTCAGCTCACGGCTGACAGCCGACAGCTGCTGACAGCTATTCGAGTCCTCGTTAGGCGACGCGTTACTTAACTGTTCTTACACCGACGTCGTCGAAAGCCGCGACTGTCAGTTCCTTTCCTTCCGCCGGCCGCGCGTGACGCAATGCAGTTGCGGCTCGCAGCATCAACTCGACGGCATCCACAGTCGAGTCGGCGAAATCAGACACCGCGCTGTAACCCGCGCGGACTCTGAGCTGACGAAACTCGCCGGCAAACATCAGCGGGCGCGCGTCGATCGATTCCTGTATGCGCTCCACGATACGCAACGCGCCGGCCATATCACTTGCCGGCGCGATAATAGCGAACTCGAGTTGACCAAGGTGTCCAACAGCGTCAGACGTTCGAGTCGACTCGCGACAGACTTCGCCGAGATACGACACGATGCGCGATACGTCCTCAGGGTTGGAGAGCGCCGATTCAGGAACGTCACCAACTGGCGATACGACTACGCATGCGAGCGCCGAATGGCGCCGCGCTGCGTCCGCGCCGATTTCTTTCGCACGTCTCGCGAGGCCGCGAACGTTGTAGAGGCCCGTCTCTGCATCGATGACGGCCGAAGCGCGCACATGATCGATTTCGCGCTTGCTCTGGACGTACGCGCCCATCTTGAGGAGCAACGCTTCGCTGTCGATCGGCTCGCCTAACAATTCCCAGGCGCCAGCTCGAAGGGCTTCGAGGCGCAGCGCGCGCGATGCCGGCCCAGCCGTCGTCATGACAATTGGCGTGCTCTGCGACAAACCGACTTCCGAACGCAGCAGCTGAACGACTTCAATACCGCTGATGTCTGGCATCCCGACGTCGAGGATCACGGCGTCAGGCTGTGTGCGTCGCGCAACGTCCACGGCTTGTCGTCCGGTGTAAGCCCGTACGACGGCAAAGCCAGCCTGCCCCAGCACGCTCTCAAGCGTCCGCGCCGACCATTCCTGGTCGTTCGCGACAAGCACGAGCGGCGGTGGTGGCGTCGGATGCGCCGAAGCCAGCGAGTTGTCGATTGCCTTGCGCATGTTTCGTGGTGGTCCGGGCCCCCTCAGCCCATGGCACCGGGCAGGCCGAAGGACGCACAAGTCATGCTGGCACCTTGGCCTAGCCTAGCTGGCCTCGCCAAACGCAGGCGTTAGGCCAAGAAATGTGATCCTGATTACGTGTTTCGCAATGTCGGTGCGTATTGACGCTCAACCAACCGTCCCGTGACGGTCGCGCTTTTCAATCCTGTAACACGTTGTGGGGCGGAGGCCTGTAGGTCGCTGATGATCGGTCGGAACAGCGTGCATGCGTGTATCCTTGAGCCGGTGACGCGAGACTGACGCGGCGAGTCTCAGGAGCACGTTACCTGAGTAGCCACGTGCGCGGCCGCCATTTGGATGTGGGCCGAGTGCAACAGCGATGGGTGTAATGTGGTGCACGAATTGCGCTTGCGTGATGTCGAACACTGACCTAAAGATTTGCTTTTTCACACCTTCCGTGACATCCGACGCGCCTTCTCAGGGCTGGCAGCGGCGGGCACGAAACTCTCAGAGCATTTGATGTCTATGCCCGCAACACACTTGGCACGCCGCGCCGCGGCCCTGCTATTGGCCACCGTGGCGCTGTTCGCCACAGCCAAGGCGCAGTCCGTCCTCGGAGAGATGAGGCGCCAAATGACGCGCCCGGAGCTGGAGTCGGCTCTCGCAAGCTACGAGAAGCTGGCGGTCAGCACGAGCGACAGAAAGGTCAAAGAGCAGGCGATGACTGACGCGGCGGCTATTCGCGAGCGGCTTCGCACCGGTGACTTCTATCCCGGGGACCGGATCGTCATTCGCGTTCTCAACGACACGTCGGTGAGCGATACGTTCACCGTAATGCAAGGACGCGTGATCGACTTCCGCGCGATTCCCGAGTTGACGCTCGCTGGCGTCCTCGACTCCGAGCTGCTCAACCACGTCAAAACGCACATCGCGAAATACATCCGCGATCCCGATGTGACAGTCATACCACTCGTTAGGCTTCAGTTCACGGGCGGGATAGCACAGCCTGGTTGGTACCAGTTTCGTACCGACCAAACGTTGACCGATGCAATCATGTCGATCGGTGGTCCGTCTCAGCTCGCCGAGATTCACAAGACAGACATTCTCCGCGGCGGCAAGGTGACCGTTGATCGTGGGTCTACGGCACGCGCATTGCGCACAGGGAAAACAATAGGCGACTTGGGACTTCGCGACGGCGACGAGGTTCGCATTGCGGAACAGCTGAGCGCACGACCAAGCCGTTTGTGGACACTAATCCCGATCGTAACGAGTCTGTTGTTCACCCTTCGGTACATCGCGCGCAATTAGCTAATGCCGCGCATAGAGACATGTCAGGAATCAGCTTGACGCCGACTGACGAAAGAGCGCTCACGCCTCCGCTGAACGGATCGCTCATTCAATCACGGCGAGCCCGGCGGTCCGCCGCTGAAGCGTCGATCGCGTATGAACGGGCGCTCGCGCCCGAATTGTCAAAAGAGGAAGCGCTGATCGACGGTGTTGTACCGCGTTCGCGCAGTGACAGCTTCAACCGCGGGCTCAACGTTGTCCTGGCGGCGACCGGGCTGTTGCTCACACTGCCGCTCCTGTTCCTTATCGGCGTGTTCGTCAAGCTGACGTCGCGCGGTCCAATCCTGTACGCACAGACGCGCGTCGGGCTCGACAGGCGCTGGCGCCGGACGCTCGCGATGCACGATCGGCGAATTCGCGACCTCGGCGGCGCCGTCTTCACGATCTACAAGTTCCGCACGATGCGCGTGGACGCCGAAGCAAAGTCCGGTGCCGTCTGGGCCAAGGAAAACGATCCTCGCGTCACGCCGTTAGGCAAATACCTGCGCATCCTGCGTCTCGACGAGCTGCCGCAGCTTTGGAATATCCTGCGCGGCGACATGAACATCGTCGGTCCGCGGCCGGAGCGCCCGAGCATCGTCGCTCGCCTGCAGCGCGACATCACGCACTACGGCTCGCGCCATCGCGTGCGTCCCGGCCTCACCGGGCTCGCGCAGATCAATCAGCAGTACGATGCGTGTCTCGACGACGTGCGCACGAAGGTGAGCTACGATCTGGATTACCTTCGGACGCAGAGCCTGCTGCTCGACATGCAGATCATGCTGCGTACCGTCCCCGCCGTACTCCTCAAGTACCGCGGCTGGTAGCGAACTGACTCGTTAGGTAGCAACCATCGTCAAGCGTTGAACGGCGTCGTGGCCCTGGAGGGTCACGCGCCGTCCTTCGTTTGCGGAGACGTAGCTCGCGGCGACGACGCGCACGGCGTCACGCCCGTCCTCACCGGACGCCGGGACGGCGCTGCCGCTGCGCAGGGCTGCCAGCGTGCGCTCCAGGAGGAGCCGCGTAGCCACCATAGGCGCGTCCTTTGGGTTGCGGCCGATGATGCGGCGTTGAGGGCCGTTCTCGCGCCAGGCGAGGCCGCTGGCGCCCATTTCGAGGCGCACATGCGGCCTTGTGCTGCGCAGCAGACCCGCGCTGACCCGGGCGCGACCGCCGTACGAAACGCGATAGGACGCGGATCGGGTGTCGGCGCGTACTTCGAAGTACTGCGTCTCACCTGGACACAGCCGGTGCTGAACAACCTGAGCCATCGCCCCTGACGCGAATTCGAGGGTCACGAGCGCCAGGGCGTCTGTATCGTCGTCACGCACTCCGCACGTCGACATCGTTGCGCTGACCGCATGGGGGACCTCGTTATGCAGCGCCATGACGTAGTCCACGAGGTGGATCCCCGCCTCGTACAACACGCCTTTCATGAGCTGCCCGCGCCAACCAGGCTCCGCCCACGGCGGCAGGTTCATGAGCTGCCAGGCCTGGGTGAAAACGAGTCCGCTTCCATCGGCGCGGATCGCGTCGCGCACCGCGCGGAACGCCGGCATCTCGCGAAACTCGTGGTTCATGGCGATGCGACGCCCAGCAGCCTTCGCGGCAGCGAGGAGTCTGTCCGCCTCCTCCACCGATGGCGCGATTGGCTTCTCGCAGATGAGATGCGCGCCCTGCTGCATGACGGCCGCCCCGATGGCGACGTGCGTTTCGGGCGGCGTGCAGACGATGACGACGTCAGGGGATGCCTTGCGCATCATCTCGGCAACGTCCTCGAATGTCGTTAGGCCCCACTGCGTCCCTGCGCTCGTACGACGCTCGGCGTTGGAATCGACACCGCCAACGACCGTGGCGCCTGAGATCCCCTTTAGCGCCGGCAGGTGCAGCGATTGGGCGGCGTTACCGAGACCGACGACGCCGATACGCCACGACGACGTAGACATGCCCGTGCGGCTACTCGCCGGGCGTCAGGCGGTTGTACACCTCGCCGATCAAGCGGCCTAACGCGTAGCCGATCACGAAGGCGTACACGAAGCCGATCAGACTGCCGAGGAACGTGACGCGATAACCGGGGAAGAAGGCCGCCAGCAACTGCAGGTGTTTCCCCGGATTCGGGCCGCTCTTCACGACGAGCCAGTTCGTGGCGAGAAAGAGGCCGCCTCCAAAGAGCAGTCCGCAGGCGATGCCCCACGCGCGCGCGTTGAGCCGCAATAAGGCGCGGCGCACGTTGACCTCACGACCGGTGAGTCCGTTAGTCATTGAATCGCGTCGCTAAATGTGATCGAGAAAATCGCGCGTTTCGGTCAGTTCCGCGCGGGTACGGATCGCAAAGGCCGTGATCGCCAGCGCTGCGTTGCGGCAGAACGCGAAAAACCATCCCGCGACGAAGGCGACAACGAAGCCCCAGCCGGCGCCGACCAGCACTCCCGGCCAGGAGACCGTGTAGCCGTAGAGATACTGCCCGAGCAGGCCTAACGGGAACTCCTGCGCTCGATCTGTCACCAGCACAGCCATGGTCACGAGCACCATGAGCACTGCGCCCGCCGATCCCAGCGCCGTCCCGAATGCGCGTTTATTGAGCGGCGCGAAGGCGAGCTCCAGCGCTTCATCGAGGCTGACTTCCTCGGGGTCCCGGCGCTCTGAGCGCGGGACTTTAGCTCGCTCAGGGACCGTCATGATCACCTCTATCATGATTAGTCATCCACGTATTCGACCCACGTGCTGCGACGGTGCCGCTTTGGAACGGGCGGCCAGCGCTGAACGCCGACCTCGGCATATGCCGCTGTCGTGGGGTCGGGCACAGGGGCGCCCAAGGTCTGCTGCAGGAGCAATCCCAACAGGAAGGAGACACCATTCAGCGCGTAATACATCAAGTGCAGCGGTACAATGGCTATCGCGAAAAGGACGCCGCGCAAGCCCGCCATGTAGCGCCACAGCGGCCAGTTGAGCACGATGACCGGGACCAACAGAAGCAGCGCGACGCCTGCCATTGTGAGCGAAGTACGGAAGGCGGCGACCACTAGCAGCCCAGCGGAGAGCCACACAAGGGCCGTGTGAAGCCGCTCAGTCCAGCGCAGGTTCAGCGTCTTGGATGAGAGCGCGGCGCCGCGCTGAGCCAGGAGCCGCGCCCACGGGATCCCTCGATCGCGAAGATCCGTGCGGATGACATTGGCGAGCGACCATTTCTTGAGGTGCGTGACCTGGATCTCGGGGACGAGCAGGATCTTCTTGCCTAACGAGCGGATGCGGGCGCCCAGCTCGATGTCTTCGATCTGCGGCCTTGCGTAGTGCCACTCGTCGTACATCCCCGCCTCTTCGAAGACGTCGCGCCGGATGGCCCCAGCACCTGCCCAGAACGTGTCCACCTCGCCGGCGCCACGCGTGTGCGTGTAGTGGTGAATCAGGTTGCGATACTGCGAGACGAGGCCGGTCGCGCGTGGCGTCGTATCGTAGGCGCCAAAGACCGCTCCGGCGTCAGGATGCTCCGATAGCGCACCGAGAAGGTTGCGCAGCGTGTCGCGATGGACGACGACGTCCGCGTCGAAGAAAGCGACGACGGGTGCGCACGCCACCTCGAAGCCACGATTGCGGGCGTATGCTGGTCCGTGTGGCCGGCCGGGCAGCCGCACCACTGAGTCTGCGTAGCGGCCGGCGATGGCAGCCGTGTCATCCAGCGATCCGTCGTCGACAACGATGAGCTCCCATGTGTCGCGCGGCAGATCGCTGTCGAGCAGCGCGCCTAACGTCTCATTGAGGAAACGTGCGGCCCCGTGTGCCGGGACGACGACTGAGCAGACGGGCATCGATGACTTCATACGCGTTCCGCCGCCGACGCTACGAAGCGGCGCACGCGACGCGCCTGCGCCCGGAACCAGATTCGACGCTGAAACGCTGAAGTCCCCCATTGCTCGAGCTGGCCCGGAGCACGGAAGTAGTAAGCGTCGAGCCGCGGCAGGAGCACTGGGTCCTCGGCGTGGTCGAGCGCGCGCAGCTCGGTTGTGCACGCGCGCGGATATGTGCGGCGCACCGCGCTCACGACGCGGTGATCCAGATCGCCATAAGGATACGCGAAGGCCGTCGGGCGACACCCAAGCTCGCGCTCGAGACGCTCAGCTGGCTCGTCGACTTCGTCGGACAGCATTTGATCCGAGAGTGACGTCAGTTGCGGATGCCTGCGCGTATGCGCGCCGATCTCGATGCCATCTCGCGTCACGCGTTTTATCGCATCCCATGTCATGAGCGGGAGAATCGGAATCGTCCCACCACTCGCGAGTGTGGATGTCGCGTTCCCCCACGCGTTTGTCTTGCCGACCTGCTCGGTTACGACGAACACGGTCGCCGGCAAGCCAAGATTCGCCATGATTGGAGCTGCGTGCTCCTCGAAGTTCGCAAACGCGTCGTCGAACGTGAGCGCGATCGTCTCGTCAGGCGCATCATCTGTCGCAACGTCTGCGAGCGGCACAACGCGCGGGCGCCCGCGCGCCAGAAACTCCATCTGCTGCCGGAACACGCGCGGCGCGACCGAGATCGGAGAACCGCTCTCGTCGATCGAGTGATACATGAAGATGGCGCGCATTCTCCGTTCAACCTAACGCTGGGCCGCGCCGGTGACCGGCTCGATGCGCTCGCGCTGGTCGGCCACGACATCCGCCACGATTTGAGTAAGCGGAGTCATCGGACGGAACCCCGTCACCCGTTCCAGCTTGGAGACGTCGGGCACACGACGCATCATGTCTTCGAAACCGGCCGCGTACGCCTCTGAATATGGAATGTGAACGATTTCAGAGCTGCTTCCGGCGGCGTCACGGACCATTTCAGCGAGTCGCTTTATCGTGACTTCCTCTGTCGAGCCGACGTTGAAGACCTCATTCAGTGCACTCGGCGTCGCAATCAGTCTCAGCAGCGCTTCCACTGCGTCGCGCACGTGTCCAAAGCATCGCGACTGATCGCCGGAGCCGAAGACCCGAATCTGCTCTCCGCGCAGTGCCTGACGAGCGAAATTCGGCACCACCATTCCATACTGGCCGGTCTGGCGCGGGCCAACCGTGTTGAAGAATCGCACGATGATGACCGGAACCTGCTTCTCTCGCGAGTACGCGAGCGCGAGCCATTCGTCGAGCGCCTTCGAGCAGGCGTAGGCCCAGCGTGAATGCGACGTGGGGCCTAACTGGAGATCGTGATCCTCACGAAACGGAACGCGAGTCGATTTTCCATAGACCTCAGACGTGGACGCGATGACGGTGAGTTTCTTCTTTTTCGCGGTCGCGCCGAGCACCACTTCCGTCGCGCGAACGTTCGTCTCGATTGTGTGGACGGGCCTATCGACGATGAGCATGACACCAACCGCTGCGGCGAGGTGCACGGTCACGTCGGCACCATCCACCATTTCGCTCACCAGCGGAGCGTCGAGTGCGCTGCCGATGCGGTGAGTGAAGCCTTTGCGGCCGATCAGGTGCGCGATGTTCTCCATCGCTCCGGTCGACAGGTCGTCGAGGATGGCGACGCGATCGCCACGATCCAAAAGACGCTCGGCCAGATGCGATCCGATGAACCCTGCCCCACCAGTGATGAAGACGTTCACGCCACTTCCTCCACGGCACTGTCGGCTGCCACACGACCCTGGCCGCGCCGCTGTGCCGCACGATGGACGATGTCGAGGTAGCGCGGCACGACCGCGCTCTCGGACCACCGCTCGACGTACGCCTGGTATCCGGCGTCACTCAAGCGGCTGCGGAGCCCTGGATCGTTCTGAAGTCGATGCATTGCGGCAAGAAGCTCGTCAGGCGAGTCAAAGAGCTCTCCACCCCCGGATTCGGCGACGATTTCCGGGAACGGGCCAAGCCGGCGCGCTATGACGGGTGTCCCCTGGCGGAAGCTCTCGATCAGCACGATGCCGAACGTTTCGAAGCATACGGACGGTACGAGCAGCGCGATCGCGTGTGCGTAATAATGGCGTAACGCATCCGGCGTCACGCGGCCCACGAATTTGACGTTTGGAATGCCGGCCGCGAGTTGGCGCAGATGCGCGCCGTGCTCTCCGTCGCCCGCGATGATGAGGTCGGCTCCTTCATACGAACGCATGAGCGGGATGACCTCGTCGAGTCCCTTGATGCGCTCCAGGCGGCCGGCGAACAGAAAGTACGGCCGCTCGTTAGGCGACGCACCCGTCACCGTTCGGCTATCGGGTTCGGGATCAGGAAGGAAGTACGGCAATACCTCAGGATCGCACGGCAACCCGAACTCGAGGTGCTTGCGTCGGCTGAATTCGCTCATGGCGATGACGGCGTCGACGTGTCGCAGCTGCCTGTCGAGATAGCCGGTCCAGCGCCAGAGCTGCGGCGGACGTCTGTAGGACAGCATGCAGCGCACGCATTCGCGCCCGTCGCAGCGCTCACGCTTGTAACGCCAGAGCACGTGCGTCGGGCACACGAGCCAATGCTCATGCGCCATGTACAGCCGTATTGAATCCGGCGCGAGGCTGAACAACCCGGGACCGCCGATCAGCGAGACGTTATGAAAGTTGACGATGTCGTAGCGTCCGCGCTCGAGAATCTCGCGGATGCGTGAGGCATTGAGCACGGGTCGGCCGAGTTGCTGCGTCAGAAGCGGCGAGAGCATGCCGTAGCCGCTCTTGAGGCGAACCACGTCGACGCCTTCATCCACATCCTCCAAGGGGACCTTGGGTTCTGGCGTCGAGCGCAGCGCGTTGTATGCGTCGGCGTCGTGCACGACCGTCACGTGATGCCCACGCCTGACGAGTGCGCGCGAGAGGCGCTGAATGCCGATGGCGTCTCCGCCGAACGCATACGGCGGATAGAAAGTCGTCAGCATACAGAAGCGCAGCGCGCTCATACCGCGGCTTCCTCGAATGCGCCGAGCGCGCTGCAGGCCGCCGCGCGCCAACTCAGGCGCGCCGCGCGCTCCCGCGCGCGCATGCCTAACGCGCGACGCCGTTCGGGGTCGCGCAGCAGCATCAGCATGGCGGTGTACAGCGTCTCATCGTCACCGGGACGCACGAAGACGCCGCCGCCCTCGAGTAGCTCGGGGAGGGGGCTTTCAGTCGTCGCGATCACCGGAGTGCCGCACGCCGCGGCTTCCACAGCGGGCAAGCCAAAGCCCTCGCAGGACGATGGCAGCAATGTCGCCAGCGCCCCGCTGTGCAGGTTCCGCAGCTCCTCGTCAGGCACGTAGCCGAGCCAATGCACGACATGCCCGAGGTTGCGCTTGTGCACCAGCGCCCGCAGCTCGTTGAGCTCCGTGTGGAAGACGTCCTGAGAGACAGGGCCGACGAGCAGCAAGTGCGGCGTCTGATCGCCTAACGTGTTGGCGAGGTCCCCGAGCGCGTTGATGATGGCGCGCACGCGCTTATGCGGATTGAAGCCGCCAACGTAAGTGAACCACATGGCTCCAGGCGGCAGTTTCGCGCGCGCCGCGGCCGCCGCGATATCGCTAGGCGCGCTCGGGTAGTACGCGTCCGCAGGCGCCTCGACGGCGACGCGAATTCGCTCGCGCGGAATACGCAGCACCGACGCGATGTCGCGCGCTGAGTATTCTGACACCGTGAGAACGATGCGCGCCTGACGCAGTGCCAGCCCCACCTTGAGCTTCCAAAAAAGACGTGCTCGCACGGTGGGCAGCGTCAGCTCAGGGAAGCGTTCGGCGATCGCGTCATGCACCGTCACGACGGCGCGCTGCCCCAGAGGCAGGGGGAAATACGTGTAAACGGACGGGGAGAAGAACAGCTCCGGCCGCTCGCGATAGACTGCGCGCGTTAGGCGTAGCATGTCGAAGGGCGAACGATAGCTGTTCGCTGCCGCCGCCGACACCGGCGATACTGCGAGAGGTACTTCGACTCGCCGGAGGTTCGCCGCCGACAGTTCGAAGCTATCGAGCGACGGCCGGTCCGCGAAGCAGACGAATTCGTGTTGCGGTGCCTCGCGAACGATCGCACGGAGCAACTCGCGCGCAAATCGCCCGTACCCACGTGGATTCGCCCAACAAGTCGCGTCGACGCCTATTCGCAAGCACGCCTCACGCACCCACGCTCGCGCGCGTGCTCGGCGCGGCCGCGCGACGGGCGGCGGGTGGGTTGGTCGCGTTCCCCGCGATGCCGTCCCCGCTTTGCTGCGCCCCACCGCTCGCCGAGTCCTCGGGCGCGTCGATTCGCTGTTCCTCGTGGTACTCGTAATCCGTATTCACCGACCACACGTCGTGCGACGCGCCGCGCATGTTGGCGACCGCCATCATCGCCGTCAGCATGGAGTGGTCTTGATTGTTGTACTTGTGCATCCCGTTGCGACCGACTGTGTGCAAATTCGGGATGCGATCGATCGACGCCCTAACGACGTTGAGATGGGTGCGGTATTCGGCGTCGTACACGGGATATGCCTTAGGCATGCGCACGACCGTCCCGTCCACCACCTTCGCGGGATCGGCAAGCCCGAGCTCACCAAGCTCCTTCGTCGCCATCGCGATGAGATCGTTGTCGGCCTTGGTCCACATGCCATCGCCTTCAAAGCAGAAGTACTCCATCCCGAGGCAGGTTTTCCCGGCCTCGGGGACCATCGCTCGGCTCCAGTTGTTGAAGTTCTGGATCCGCCCGACCTGTACGCCCGGAGTGTGAATGTAAATCCAGTTATCCGGGAACAGGTGCTCCTGGTCGATGATCAGGGCGACCGTCAGGAAGTCTCGATAGTTGAGCCCTTCGCCGGCCACGCGAACAGGCGCCGGCAGCGCAGGCTCAATGGCGCGCACAAGGTGCCGAACGGGCATCGTCGAGATGACGTGCTGCGCCGGGAAGCGCTGTTCCCCGTTAGGCGTTTTCGCATGTACCGCGACGACTTCGCCATCGAGCGTCTCGATGCGCGCGACGTCGTGCTGCAGCAGAACCTTGCCGCCCAACTGGCGGATGCGCTCCGTCGCAGTCTCCCACATCTGACCGGGGCCCAAACGCGGGTACTGGAATTCGTTGATCAGTGTTTTGATCGAATCGCTGCGTTTCTGGAGCGAGGCGGCATTGAGAATCGCTTTCGCGAGCGACAGGCCCTGGATGCGCTGCGCCGCCCACTCCGCCCTGATCTCAGTGCACGGAATGCCCCACACTTTCTCCGTGTACGTCTTGAAAAACGTGCGATAGAGTCGCTTGCCGAAACGGTTGGAAACCCACTGTTCCAGATTCTCTTCGACTGGATAGGGACGCAGGTGCGACCAGAGATAGCTGGTCACCATCAGCAACGCTTTCCAGATGCCGAGTCCCCTGAGCGCGTTGGCTGCCTTCAGCGGATAATCGAAGTACTTGCCCGAGTAGTGGATTCGCGAGAGACGCGGCACGCGAATGAATTCGTTGGCAAGAATCTCGTGCCACAGCTCTTCGACTGGCGTGACTTTGGTGAAGAAGCGGTGCCCGCCGATGTCGAAGCGATAGCCCTTGTACTGCGCCGTGCGTGAAATGCCGCCAACTATGTTGTCAGCCTCGAGGACCGTCACACGCACATTCGACTTCGCGAGCAGGTAGGCAGCCGTTAGGCCGGCCGGACCGCCGCCGATGATCACGACATGATCATTCGGCTGCAGCCGAGAGACTTTGCGCTGCGACGGCTCAGTTGTATCTGATCGCGGATCAGTCACTAACGAACTCTGGACAGGGAATCGCCGGCTCCTCGAGCGTAGCCGACCACCTCACCGGCTGCCCAAGCGCTAACAAACAATCCTAGCAGCGGCAACGACCGCACGAGGTGCCCGATGTGCCGTCGTTTGGAGACGACTCGCGAAACCGTACGCCACAGTAACAACGGCGGAAGTGCAAATGCCGCTGCACTATATGCCAGTCGCGCGCCAAGCGATTTCCCCTTGACGCGGGCGCCGGCGTAGGACCGGGCGTACAAGAAACGCTGGCTCAGGTACTCGCCGACTGTGAAGTGCTTCTTGTGGCCCACGGCGATCTCTGGGTGGCAGACCAGCGCCACGCCAGCCGTTCGCATCGCGTCGTGGAGGCGATTCTCCCAAGCTCCCTCTGCAATGACTCCGCGGAACTCCTCGAGGAGCTGACGCGGATAAACAACGTTATTTCCAGTGAGCCAGGTAGTCGGCCCGCTCGGCAGCGGGTTCATACAATGGCTGTATTCGCAAAGGAACGCGGCCCAATCGGTGAGGGTACGCGTTGCTGCGTTCTCCACGCTGCCACCGACAACTCGCCGGCTGCCATTCATCGCGCTCAGTAGCGCGTTGGCCCAACCACGTGGGACGATGACGTGATCTTCGATGACTGCGATGGCGTCCGCCGTGCACGCATCAAACGCGAGTGCGCGCATCTGTGGGATTGTTGCGGATTTCGGAACGGGCAGCACATGGACGCGCGGAAACTTGTGTCGAACGTGATCACGCACGTCTTCGCCGAGGCGGTCGACGACGAGAATCTCGAGCGAGTCCGGCGAACCCTGTGCTTCGAGCGCAGCTAAAGCGCCGTCTAGATCCTGGGAGCCGTTGACGGAAGGGACGACAACCGACAGCGCGGCCCGGCTCACGCGCCGTTAGGCAGCGCTCGACGCGCTGCTCGCTGGCGAAGTTTCGATCGAGTGGCGCGTACCGTTATGCGCGCGGCGTTCGGAAACCGGCGCACCATCCACGTTGATCTCGGCCGCCACGATGCTCTCCTGGGTCAAGTCGAGATCGGCTTCGTCGAAGTCGGGCTGCATCCCGGTCGCGGCGCGGAAGTGAGCGTCGAGCCACATCGCGTCACGGACGTCAGCGGTGCGGCGAAGCGCGACGATATCACCCGACGCTTCGAGAATTGCGATCGAACGCAGCTGGGCTTCGCTCGTGCCGTGCGGCGCCGTGCAGAAGCGGACTTCTGGATGGGCCCGCTGCAAAGTCGTCGGAACGTTTTCGTCGCCGCTGCTCACAACGATCACTTCAGCGAGCATTCTATGGCAGCGCGCTGCTACGCGATCCAGTGAGTGCTGAGTCGTTTGCCAGCAGCCATCAGAAACGAGCACAACAGATACTTCTGGCCGGTCCTTCGAGCGACCGGAGACGCGAGATGTTTTCGTTTCTTCAGCGATTATTTGCGCTGCTGACATCGTGAATTGAGGGAGGTGAATCAGCTGGGTCCAACGCCTGCCGGAAATGCTTGCCTAGTAGGCGAGAATAGATGGCTCGGCTGTGTGCAAGGGAGGCGCCACGCTACGACACTCGCGGTCGCCTGATAGCCAAAGTGACAACTGCTTGCCGAGGCGTCGTTTAGCGCACGCAATACGAGTGCGTCTCACAGCACGTTGCGACGCATAAAAGAACCTGTTGGTGTCGGAACATCGCAACACACCGACGCACCTTGTGGCAGTTCAACGACGAGGCCTAGCGTCACACAAGCGTCAACCTCACCTCGAGGCGTGCGCGATTCGCACTGCATTCGCCATCAAAGTGAACGTGATGTTCTTCGCCGGAAGCGAACTGAACGCAGCTCCATCCGCGACAAACAGACGCTCGAAACCACGCACGGAAGCATCGGTGCGACATGTGTGCGGCCGGTCTTCGTTCGTCATCGGGAGAGTGCCGGCGTAGTGCACGCTCGAGCCGCGCGGCAACACAGATGTTTGTGATTTTGGTGCGACCGCGCCGATGATCCTGAGCGATTTTCGAATGGCCGCGATCGCTTCATGCGTGCGGCCGAGATCGGACGCATCGTCGCCATAGCTGAGAATGAGCTGATGGCGCCCGTCGTTCGTAACGTGCAAATGCGCGGTGTTCGCGGGGCGACGCGTGTCTGCCAGCCAGAAGTTCGCGATCCCCAGTGCGGCGCGCACGCGCCCGAAAACGGCGAGCGACGTGCGGAAGTCGAAGGGAAGCGTAGACACGATGGGATGCACCTGCGCGCCTTTGAGCGCGGTGATCTGCCCGTGCACGTCGTCGCCGGGCGAAGCGCCACGCATGCCTAACGCGAGATGGTGGAACTGATAGCTGGCGATCTCCACGTCGCCGCCGACGCGCGACGGCGTGACGAAGGGCATCATCACGTGCCTATTGTCCATGAGGCCCGGCAGCTCGGGTGCCGCTCCGTGCTCGTGGTGCAAGGTGCTCAGATAGATGCGCGATGTCGCGAGCGCCCCGGCCGCAAGAACGACGCGGTCTCCAGCGAATCTCTTTTCAAGTCCGGCGACAAGCTCCCGCGCCAACGCGCCTGTTGCGCGGCCGTTGTCATCGAGGAGGATCCGCTCGACGAACACTCCGGGGACATACGTGAACGTCGGAAAGCGGTGCA
>CBQVAZ010000024.1:0-15410 GCA_967720205.1 uncultured Gemmatimonadaceae bacterium
AGTCTCAGAAGTAGGGGCGGCATCTGCAGATGCCGCCCCTTTCTTTTTTGGGGTCAGTGCCTAGGCGTCAGCGGGGACTACAGCCGCCGCGGCTCGCCCTCGGACGAAAAACCAAAGCCCTAACGGTGCAAGGCCAGCCAACAGCAGCCGCCACGCGAGCATCGCCTCTGCGCCACCGTCCAACCCAGCCAGCCGAAACAGCGATTCGAACGCTGCCTCTCCGACGCCAAGGCCGCCCGGCGTCAGCGGAACGTTGTTAGCGACGAAGCCGAGCGAGGCGAGGAACGGGATCGCCGGATCGGCTGCTCCGCCAGCCTGGGTCATGCTCACGAGCATCCAAACGATTCCCATGCATATGGCGTGAGCCACCAGCGAAATAGCGACCGCGCCGGCCAACACTCCGAGTCGCGTCCGGAAGCTCTGCATCGTGTCCAGCATCCGCGTCGGGTAGCCGCGCAGCGGAAACGTCCGCAGCACCCACTGCACACCCCGAAGTGCTCTCGCACGACGCGACGTGGAAACAGCGATAACGAAAATGATTCCTGCAGAACTGATCGCGGCGAGAGCCAACAACGCGCGCAGTGCGGCTGATTGACGGAGCAGCGGCAGGCAGAGCGGCGCTGCCAGCACCGGAAACAGGGTGAGGGCCAACAGACCCATGACGCGGTCGAGCAGCAGTAACGTGCCGATCTCGGTGCGCCGACCCGCTGCATCCTTCGCGGTAAAGTACAAACGCACGATGTCGCCGCCGCCACCCGGAAGCACGAGCGTGAACAGGTTGGCGATCAGCGACAGGCCGAGCGAATCGTGCAGCGACAGACGCAGTCCTCGCGGGCGAAAGAGCATGCAGACTCGCTGAGAGATCAGCACGACCGCGATGAACAACAGGAGGAGCGCCAGAAGCGTCAGTGCCCAGTGGTCGCGCAGTCCACGCAACGAGCTCCAGTTCACCCGGCCGGTCGTCGCAAGGAACCAGAGGACCGCCCCCGCGATGCCGAGCCTAACGATTCCGAAGAGGATTCGCCGCGATCGTTCCGTCATGCGCCTGAAGCCGCCGCGCTAGGTGAGTCCAGCCGGCGCACGTACAGGTTGGCTTCCAGGCCGAATCTGCGAATGCGACTGCGAAAGTCGAATCCGTGCTTTCTGTAGAACCCATTCGCGGCCCCATCGTCAGGCGTGACGCAGGCCTTCACGCTCTCGCTCCGGCGCTCGCGCAAGGACGCGAGGGTGTGCTCCAAGAGTGTACTGGCCACACTCATGTGAGTCCCATCCGGAGCCGCCTGGCGACCACGGAATGACGAGAGGACGCCGATGGACAAGAATTCAGCGCGCACATCACTCGCAGGCTCGCCTCTGCCGGTGACAACTGAAAGGGCGATGCGCGACGCGAGTCCCCAGATCATTGGATTGCTGAGCAGCGCGTAGGCGAGCGTCGCCGCATAACGTGGCATGCGACGACGGACAGCCGATCGCAACAGCCGCTGGGTGTCGGGCGTGCATGACAGATAACCGACGGGCGCGCCGTCGACGAAGTATGCGTAACAGAGATACAGCTCGTCAGCGAGCATGCTCTCGTGAAACAGAGCATTGAAGCGGGAGCCCAATCGCGCGGAGAGCGTGTCGGGGAGCGTCTGGGCCTGGATCTGGAGGAGCACGGGGAGGTCATCGAGTGTGAGGCGATGCACACCTCTGCGCGTCATGATGTAGCGGCGGCAGGCCTTGACTCGCGGAACGGCGCGAGCAGCTCCTGAGTGCTCGTTAGGCGAAAGCGCCGCCCGACGATGTCGAGCATTCTCGTGCAGGCGGCTCGCTTGGAGTGCTCGGATCGCGTGGAGAGCGTAAACAACGACATCCACGCGCCGTCGCGATATTCGCGCTCGAGCGGAGCCGCGAAGTCGATGAGGTGGAAAAGCAG
Organism: uncultured Gemmatimonadaceae bacterium; assembly: GCA_967720205.1. GTDB lineage: Bacteria > Gemmatimonadota > Gemmatimonadetes > Gemmatimonadales > Gemmatimonadaceae > DASYRX01. The sequence goes on from CBQVAZ010000024.1 coordinate 1,916, forward strand.
CACGCTCGGCACGCCGCGGCCCGCGGCGCGCGTCATTGCCCAGGCAAAGGCGGGCATGCCGAACGCCAGCGCGAACGACGGTCCAATCGGTGAGCCAAGTGGCATGGGACCGGGCAGCGGAAGCTCCACGAGATTGCCGAACGACGTTAGGCGGAGCGGCCGGCGCAGCGTGTCGCGCGGGAGTCCGAGGCGCTGTTCGAATGCCGTGGTCGGAAACACGGAGGAATCGTACGTGTATCCGGCGCCAGCGAGTATCTGCAGCCCCTCGCCGTCAATCGCGTAACCCGGAGCTCGAAAGCCACGCACGGGCACGCCGAGCGTGTTTTCCAGGGCCGCCTTGCTGTCGACGAGCTCGCGCTCCTTTTCCGCGCGCGTCGCGCGCAGAAGGTTGGGGTGCGTCATCGTGTGCGACGCGATCTCGTGGCCGCTGGCCACGGCGCTCTTGAGCGCGGCGCGTTTGGCGCTGTCGCGAAGATCCTCGGCGATCACGAAAAGCGTCGCCCGGATTCTGGCGTCGTCGAAGAGCTGCAGCATCGCTTCCATGCCGCTCGCGAAGATCGGGTCGCCGTTGCCTCGATAGCTGCGTCCGTGAGCGCGAAAGATCTGATGCACGCCGTCGAGATCGACGTGGACCGCGAGTGGCGGGCGCCCGTTAGGCACGTCTGCCGCAGCAGCTGGCGTCACGAGGCGGGCTCTCCTACGCGCTCGTACAGGCGTATCGGCGGATTCACGACCGGATGATCCAGCGAGGGACGTCGTGCCCAAGGGAGTAAGGGCGGAGTATGAAAAATGGCCGCGCGGCGGTATCCGAACGAGCCGTCCTCGAGGCCGCGATAAATCCCCGGCGGGCACGACGCCGCGAAGGGACCGGCGACGCTCGTGTAGTCCGGAACCAGGGCGACAAAACGCGGCCGCCGCTCACGCCACGCTGCGACGATGCTGCGGACGGCCGCTTCGCTCGTATCCGAACGAAACGTGCTGCCACGGAACGGAATCGCCTGGCGCGACGAGAGCCATGGCGGCATCGGCGGATGCTTGTGTTCGGAGCCGAAATACTCCAGCGCATCTCCCGGCCGCGCGTTGCTCGCGATCCAGCCAGCGGCCGCATAACGAGAGTCGCGCAGCATGCTGTACGTGAGATCTGCCGCCCACAGGAGCAGAATGGTCGCTGCGCTCCCTGCGAGCGTAACGCCGCCCCAGTTGATCGCGGCGCGCGCACTGCGCCAGGCAGTGACAGCAGCGTAGCCAGCATACAACGCCAGAATGAAACTGATCGGCATCACGTACCGCAGCTGAATCACGCGTGCCGAGAAAAAGAGGATCAGGAGATACACAAGCGCGGAGCACGCGAGCAACGCCGTGCGCGGCGCCCGGCGCATCGCGACGACGACTCCGGCGACGCCTAACGCCAGCCCCGGCCATGAAAGCGCGTCGGCGAGCAGCCTCGTGATGCGCCATGCGAGCTGCGCGTGGCCTTCCATTGTGTACGGGTAGTACGTCGTGAATATGACGCCGCCCGACCGCGCCAGCTGCGTTCGTTCGCGAATGAAATTGAGGTGTGCTTGCCAGCGGGCGAAGTCCACCACCACTCCGCCCGCGAGCGCGTAGGTGCCCAGCGCGACGCCAGTCGCGAGCAACGCCGAGCGCCAGAACGTCGCGGTAGTACCGAGTCGCTCGCCCGCGTCCGGATTGCGCATAAAGGGAAGGATAAGGGGCACAAACAAGAACGAGGCGAACGCCGGTTCCTTCGTGGCTACGGCACAGCCGACGAACACGCCCAGCCAGGCGGCTCGCCGAGTCGTTAGGCCGCGCATGACGATCACCGCGAAGGCCCACAGTCCGGCGCTCGTGAAGAACAGGACAGGCACGTCCACGTTCGAATTGCGCGCGTAGTAGAACATTGGGTACACGAGCATGGCGAACACGGCGCCCATCGCACCGGCCGATTCATCCCACAGTTCGCGTCCGACGCCGTAGGCACACAGCACGATCCCGATCCCCAGCACAACCGACAGGAAGTGGGCGATCCAGGTCAGGTTTCGCAGCGCATCGGCGGGATGCGTGAATCCGTGCGGATACGCGACGGTCGGTGTCTCCAGCCCGCCCGACACCTTGAGATACGCGACATACGGTGCGAACGCACCCAGCACCATGAACGGATGCAGCATCGGATACCCGAGATTCGGATTCATCTCCTTCTTGGGTGCGATGATGTCATGCGCCTGCGCTAGCGGGCCTAACGGGGGCTCGTCGTCCACTCCCCACGCGTTCGTGCGGTCGGCCGCTGTCGCGTGCGGCGCCCCCCACCAGAATCCTGGCGTGTAGGCGAGGAGCGCGGCGAGGCCGAGTAGCAGCGCCCGGCGACTGCGGAGCACAGCGAGCGTCACTCCTCGATCCTCGCGTTTGCGCCGTCGAAAACGACAGCAAACCGCAGCTCACAGCTTCGATCGCGCGTTAGGCGCTCCGCGAGACCGGCCGTAGCCGGCATCTCGATCGCCATCATTTCGGATGGGTGGAAATACTTGGCCGAGCCCATGTGGATGCCCGTGAACGCGCGCACCAGATCGAGTCTGTCGATGGTTAGGGGCGCGCTGAGCCGCAGCGTATCGCGCACCTCGACGCGGTCCTCGAGAAAGCGCAGCTCACGCTCCACGGAAATCGGTGCCGGCGCCGTACTCGTTATGAGTCGCGAGATCAGGAAGCGCCGAACCCAATTACCGAGCACGAGGCTGCGGAAAACGGTCAAGTTGAGCAGTCGCAGAATGACGAAACGAACGGGAGTCAGCTGATCCTGCCGCACGAGACCGAAGCTCGCACGAACCATGACCGACCGACCGTCGCCGGCCGACTCGAATCGGGAAAGGCCTAACAACTGCGAGGCATACGTTCGCCCGTTGCTTTGCGCGACCCATCCGGCATCGTCGTACGCCAGTTGCTGGCGATCGCGCCCGACCACGCGTATCACTCCGCCTTTGTGCAGCGCGGCAACTGAATAGTAGCGATCGGTTCCAGCGACGTGCGTCCCGCTCGCGAACACCTTGGCGCCGCGCAGATCTTCACACGGAAGCGCCGATGACTCAATCGCCGGCTCCGTCGCCTGACACGCCGACAAGTAGCTCGCCAGCATAACGGGAAGGTTCTGCGCGTCTACGCTACCCGGCGTGACAACTTCGCCGTGACAGAGCCGCGCACGCATGTACGCGGCGATCGACGCTGCCTCGGGGATCTTTCCGGCGAGCCGCTCGAAGCCGGCCGGGAACCAGAGTCGCGAGTGACGGCTGCCCAAAGCGCCACCTAACGAGCCATCGAGCTGAGGGGCGTACCGGTAATACTCGACCGCTTTGCGCAGGGAATCGAACAAGGTCACGTCGCCCGTGCGCGACCACATGCGCGCCAGGTAGTCGATGCCCAAGCTCTCGTAACCGGGATCGTTTCCGCCGTACTCCTCGTAAAAGCCGTCGGCCGACTGGTGTGAAATGATCTCGCGCACGGTCTCGTCCGCGCGCTCGCGCCAATTGGGCTCGTCACACCACTCCGACGCGGCGACGAGTCCGAGTGCGAAGAGCGCGTGATGATTCGAGATGTAGGCGTAGTCTTCCGAGGCGCGGCCGGCGAAGGCTACGGCGCGAGTGATGCAGTCGCGGACGCGCGCGTGCTCTTCTTCAGCGAGCTCCGGTCCGAGCAAGCGCGCTGTTTCCGAGAGGTAATAGCACGCCGCGAGTGAGGCCCCGTGATCCTGCGTATATGGACCGACCGAATCGAACGCACCGTTAGGGTGTTGCCGTCGCAGGAGCTCGTTGAGCGCCGCACGAGTCCACAGCTCGAGCGCGGGGGAACCACGCCACGAATTGCCAGGCAGGTCGAGCTTCCAGAGCCACGCAAGTGGCAGCATGCCAGCCCACTGCAATACGCCGATCGGGAAGTCGCGGAACTTCCACGCCCAGTTTTCCCGATCGAAGCTGCCGTACGTGCGCGAGTGCGGCTCACGATCGAGCTTGCCTAACAGTCGCGGAACTTGTGCCAGCGCGAGCGGCGCATACACAGCGCTGCGCCCCTCGTCGACACGCACCGACTCCTCACGCCGCGCAATCGTCATGGCGTGCTGCGATACACCGAAAAGTCGTTTCCCCAAAAAGTGTGCGTGCCGGCCTTTTGGAAGCGTGGCCGCCTATCGATCCGTGTGCCTTCTAGGGGATTGTGATAGATGATCCACGCGTCGCGCGGGTTCATGTCGAGTGAGAGTTCGATGCGATCGAGCACGCCATCCAGCACGACATCATCGAACGGATTGAAGAGAAAAAACACCGCGTCGTGCTTGGAGACGGAGTAATCGAGCACATCTCCTTCGATGACATTCAGCTGGCACTTGCGACCGCTCGTTTGCGTCCAGCGCTCAACGTTGCGCCGAGCATCGGCGGCCAGTTCGGCCGCGAACTCGATACCTACGACGCGCTCGAAGCCAGCGTCCGCGGCAAGGAGCAGGACGCGCCCCCTGCCACATCCAAAGTCGACGAACCCGCATTGGCGCGGCACGTCGACTTTGCGGAGAAGGCGCGTGAACGCGAACGCCGAAGTCGCTTGATAGGCACGGCCATGCTCGCGATTCGCGCTGGCGATCGAGAAGTCGTCGAGGTCAACCCAACCGGCTGTACGAGTGCCTCGGCGCAGATCGAACCACAGATCCACGGCCGTGGTGGCGAGGATGCCGGCAGTCGCCGCCACCCCGCGCGAACGCAGGCTCCTCCACGTGAGCTTCAGTGCCCGCAGCACGGGATCTCTCGCGGTGCGGCGAGACGTTGCGAACGGCGCCTAACGCGGCGCGCTATCATTGCGCCGTGGGCGAGGCCGTCATCGGCGCGCAATCGTACACTGTGAGCCCTGACTTGCGATTCGGCGCAGTGACCTTCCGGCACCCTCGCATGAGCGCTTCGAACAGCGGACGATCATCGCGCAGGTATGGGTTCTTCACCATGCGCGGCTGCCAACGCCACGGCCGCAGCTCCGGCGCTGGGTTGGCGTCGGTGTACGCAGGGTTGTCGACGAGGATGATCCGATCGTGCAGCGCCTGCGCGACTCGATAGGCGGAATCCGGCGAAGGGTACAGTGACATGCGGAATCCGTGTGTGAGCGAACCGACTCCAGGCCGACCAGTCAGGTAGTTATGGCCCGCGCTGTAGCCGAATGACAGCATTGGGCGATCGCCTGATGGATCGGCGATCAACGCCAGATCGTGTACGTAGCGATAATCGGCAGCGAGTCCAGGGCCGACACGCGCAGGACCTCGCTCAGTCTGCACGAATGGATAGGCGCCGCGGCGCGAACCGACACCCCACCCCACGCGGTAGTGGGCGCCGAGTGCGCTGGCGAGTAACACGGCAGCGCCTAACGTGACAACGCGCAGCAGCACGCGGGAATCGAGCCGCCAGAGCGTCGTCACGGCGTACGCGTACACAGGCGCCTCTAGCATCAGCGCGGACCACTCGTCCCTGGAAATCATCCGGCGCGCTCGGAGCGAGAGGACCGCCAGCAGCAGCACGACGAGCAATCGCCACTGGAGCGGGTTCGCGCGCTGGCGACGCATGATCGCATAGGCGAGCGCGACGAGCGGGATACCCAGTGGAATCAAGCGTTGCACCAACTCGATGCGAAAGGTCGCGACGGCGCGCTGCAGGCGCTCACTCGCCACGCTCGACACGGGCGATAGCATGCGCTCGAACGGCGGCGCGAGCTGTGACGGCCCGTTCGCAAGCGCGTGGCGCGCGAACAACTCGGCCTTGAGCAGCCAGATGCCTAACGCGGCAACTACGACGACGACACCGCCGCCGGCGAGAAGCACGGCGCCCCGCGTGCGCCACGCGCCGGACACCCACGCGACAGCTACGATGGCGATCGCGGCGAGGCCTAACGCCCCAAGCTCCATCACGGCGCTTGCCATGTTGGGGTAGTTGACGCCGGCGAGCTCGCTGAACTGCCCGTGTCCTTCGAAGATGGGGCCCAGTTCGGCGGCGCCGTACGTTGCAACGAGGACCGCGAGGCCGAAGCCGACAATAGCCACAAACGCGACCACGGCGGCGAAGGCACGCCGTGCTCGCACGTTTCCTCCGGTGGGAGCAACAAACGCCGTCGCGAAAGTAAGCAGCGCACAGAAAAACCAGACGTCATGCTTCGTCAAAATGCCGCCGCCGCCAAGCGCGCCGATCGCGGCCGCGCCCACGATCGACGGACGCTCCCACTCGCGCAGGAACAAAGCGAGCTGCGCGAACGCGATGAAAACGGCGACGGGCACGGCGGGCGAGTACATACCGGACACGAGCGGTGGGGATCCGTTGCTGGCGTAGATCGCGCCTAACGCCATACCAGTCACGCCCGCCGGAAGCGCAAGCTCCAGTGGCAGGAGTCGCGCGACCACGAAGGCATAGGCGATGCCGAGCAGAACGGCGATTGCCGCCGTAATAGTCCAGACCTGGGCCAGGTCGGACCCGAAGAGCCGCGCGGCCCCCCCGACGAGCCACATGCCTAACGGGGGAAAGCCCCAATACACGTCGCGGTAGATGCTGGCGCCGTGCGCCACACGGTCCACTTCATAGAGCCAGCGGCCGCTATCGCCCCAATACAGCCCGAGATAGCCCCACGACGTCAGGATATGGACAGTGAGGACCGCGAGGACGCCCACGAGCACGACGATCGTCGCGCGGCGAGTGCCAACGGCGTTGGTCGATTCGGAAGGCAGACCGCTCACTGGGGGAGCGTTAACGAGCGACCGCTACAGGCCGTGCTTCGCTTCGCGTTCGCTGAACCCGATCGCCGTCAATGAAAGCGCGGAACCACAGCTCGAGGGAGAGCAGGCCCCACAGCTGACGGCCGAACGAGGCTTCACGCCTCAACAATTGCTGCACGCCATCGATTTTGTAGATCCCGCGGGCCCGTGCCCGAGAGCTGAGCAGCGTGTCGGTAACGAACTCGTGGATCGGACCGCGCAGCCACTCGGTGAGCGGCACCGGGAAGCCCATCTTGTCGCGTCGCTGTACGACCGCGTTAGGCAGATGTCCGGCAACCGCCTCGCGGAAGACGCGCTTGGAGTCGCCGCCCTGGAAGCGAACGGCCGGTGGCATTGTCGTGACGAGCTCCGCGATGCGATGATCCAGAATCGGCACGCGCGACTCCAACGAGACGCTCATGCTCGTGCGATCTTCGACCTGCAACAGCGCCGGAAGCAGCGTCTTGAGGTCGAAGTTGGTCATCTTGTTGAAGTAGCTCTTCGTCGACGGATTGTTGAAGATCTGGGAATATGACGAGAACATCCGCGTGCGGCTGTCGTTGGACCACACGTCGTTCGAGAATAGCGTGTCCGCGTCTTCCATGCGGCTCACAAGCCGGAAATAACGCGTGTCCATCTCCTCGAAGAGCCCTTCCTTGAAGAAGGACTGCAGCAGAGGCCGATACTCGCGCAGCATCGCGAGACTGGGAGCGATGCTATCCCACGTGACGACGTGACGCGCATCGTCACCCGTGCCATAAATCGCACCGCGTAACGCCTGCTCGAGGTAGGCCACAAGGTAGCGGGCGTACCCGCCGAACAGCTCGTCGCCGCCCTGACCGCCTAACACGACCTTGACGTGCGCGCGCGCGAGCTTCGAGACACAGTACTGCGGGAAGAGCCCAGGCCCGGCCGCGGGCTCGTCCATCATGTAGATGAGGTTGGGCATGACGTCCACGAACTCGGCCGCGGTGGGCCAGATCTCGTGGTACAACGCGCCGACGCCGTCGGCGACGGCGCGTGCATAACGAGTCTCGTCGTACTGGGGCCCGTCGCGAAAGGCGCCGGTGAACGTCTGGAAACGGTTCGGAAACTGCTTGGCTGCCAGCGTCACGACTGTCGAGCTATCGAGGCCGCCGGAGCAGTGTGCGCCGACCGGAACGTCGCTGCGCAGCTGCATGCGAATTGAATCGTTCAGCAGCCATACGAGTTGTTCGCGGAAGTATTCGTCCGTGTGATGGAAATCGAGCTCGTACTTGTAATCCCAGTAGCACACGACCGCGGGCTGTTGATCGCGCGCCGGACGGAACGTCATGTAGTGGCCGGGCTCCAGCTTGCGGATGTCACGGAAGAGCGTGCGCTCGCCGAGGCAGAACTGGAACGTGACGTATTCCTCGAGTCCCTGTCGGTCCGGTTCTGGCGCGACAAAGCCCGCCGCGAGCATCGCTTTCGGCTCGCTCGCGAAGACAAGCTGCTCGTTGTCGAGCGAGTAGTAGAAGGGCTTGATGCCCACGCGATCGCGAGCGGCGAAGAGTCGCTGCTGCCGCGCATCCCAGATCGCAAAGGCGAACATCCCGTTCAAGCGCTCGAGGCAGCGCTCCCCGAGCTCCTCGTACAGGTGGAGAATGACCTCGGTGTCGCTCTGCGTGCGGAAGTTGTGATGCCTAACGAGGTCCCGGCGTAGCTCCACGTAATTGTAGATCTCGCCGTTGAAGACGATCCAGACGCTGCCGTCTTCGTTGGACATTGGCTGCCGCCCGGTCTCGAGATCGATGATCGCGAGCCGCTTGTGGCCCAGCGCGACTGGGCCGTCGATCCACTCGCCCTCGCCGTCGGGGCCGCGGTGCTCCAGCGCGTCCATCATGATGCGCAGCCGGTCCGCGTCCGGCGTGCGCGCGCGGTCACGCGAGACTATGCCGGCAATTCCGCACATGCGCGCTTCAGTTCGATGGTTTCGATGGGTCGTCCGTTGCCGTCGTAGGCCGTTCGCTGCCGGTCGGCGCAGCGCCGTTTCCAGAGTTTCCCCAAATCGCCCCAGGGGAAGATATACTTGGCAATGAGCGTCAGGTAGCCGAGCGTCGTTAGGCTCGTGACGACCTTGCTCGCGGAGCGCTTCTGATCGTACCGCAGGACGAAGCCCACCTCACCGATGCGCGCTCCCATCTGGCGGCACTTGATCAGCTTCTCGACCGTGCCCGTAAAGCCCATGCCTTTGAGGTCGATGAACTGATTGCCGTAGATGTCGATCGCATCCTGGATGAGCGCCACGCGGTAGGCGCGGAAGCCGCTCGTGTATTCCCACACGTTCTGCATAGGAAAGACGGTCTTCATCAGCAGATTCGCGCAGCGGCTGATCGTGCGGCGGTACCAGTCGAGGCCGATCTGATCGCCGCCAGGTGCATAACGAGAGGCGATCACGACCTCGCAGCCGTCGCGCAGCCTGGCGACCATCGGCACGATGTAGCCAGGATCGTGGGTGTCGTCGCAGTCCATGCGGACCACGACATCCCCACGCTGGCCGACCTCCGCCACGTACTCGAAGCCGTCGCGCGCCGTCTCGCCCAGGCCGCGATTGATGCGGTGCGTGATGACGTGCAGCGGATAGCGCTCGCTCAGCTGACGCAGGATCTCGGCGGTCCGATCGCGACTACCGTCATTGACGACGACAATCTCGTAGTCCGCGTCGAGGTTCCGCATGACGCCTTCGATTTTCTCGGCGAGCGGCTCGAGCGCGTCCTCCTCATTGTACGCCGGCAACAGCACGTAAATCATGCATTCTCCAAGGACTTGCGTCTGGTCAGTAAATCGCCAGATCGGCCACGGCGCTCTCGGCGCACGTCCCAATCGACGACCATGATTGCAGCCACGTCGCGCGAGTGAAAATACCGCGCCGAACTTAAGGCGACGCGGCGTGCGTCAAACGGAAGGTTCGAGATCGTGATAGGTGCACTCGCGCTCGTGGGAGGTCGCCCAGGTTGGTCGGGGCGAGAACGGAGGTGCGGAGCCGGACCTCCTGCCCACCGACCTGAGCAATAAGCATGCTCTATGGGCGCGCCAAGCTGCCAATGGTCGCAAAAAGCCAAGGAAATGTAACTCGTTTCAGCCCAATGGCTTCCACGATTGCATCATGACGTCAGTTCGACGCCAGCCACTGTCGCCAGGCCGAGTTCAGCGGCGACGCGCAGCCCATCTTTCTCCGTTATCCAGCGTACCATTACGAGCGGGCGGTACGGAGCGCGGCGAGCCGTGCATCGAATCGATCGGGGACCCGAGTGGGTGGCCCCGACACTCGCACGCCGAGGGAGTGGGCTGGAGAGCGGCCCGTTGACGAGGGCTACCTGCTGCGCTGCCGCAACGGTTAGAGACGTGCGGTCAGCCGTCTGCCACAGCGTGCCGCGGTCGGTTCGACGTCCCGTTTGCCTCGGAAACGGCCGACCTGACGAGCGGCCTAGCCCGTAATGCGCGGACTCAACGGCCGCAGCTGAATCGGATCGCCTAACGTCTCGTCACGGGAAATCGCCGCGAGCAGTCGCGAGCGCTCCAAGTATGCCTGCGCAATCTCGGCGGCGGTGAGAGCCGTGGCCGCGCCAGGCAGCTCGCGCTCAGTGAATTGCGCGAGCCATGGGCCATAGCGCGGAAAGAAATCGGCATTCATTCCGCGGGCGTGATAGTCGACGACGCAGGTTCCGCCGAGCGATCTCGCGGTGTCGAGAAGTTGCCTGGCCGCGGCATCGGCATCGCCGATGTGATTGACGCTACGGCGGCGATCGAAGTGGTCATCCATCCACGCGGGCGGTACCTGCACCGTTGCGATCGCGCGTCGCTGCTCGGGGTGATACGGGCGAAAAGGATGACAGATGCCGCGACGCCAACCCGGGTAGTACTCGAGCCCCAGCGACGAGTCGTACACGAACCCTGCCTGCTCATGGCGCCGCAGGGTCTCGTTAGGGTCGTTTGGGTCCATATGCCAGTAATGGTGCCTGTTTCCGAGCACGCGGACCTGCGCCACCGACTCGATGCGCTCACGCTCGGCGCGCAACATGTCTGCCGACTGAAAGGCCTTGTACGAGGCGTGCAGGCCGACCTCGGCGCCGGCGTCTTTCAGCTCCAGAAAGAGCTCGCGAAAGCGCGGGCTGGCCACGTCATAGAACGCGTCAGGGGTGCCGGCCATGAATTCCAGCAACGAGCCACGGCGCGCCATGAAGTAGAACGTCGGCCGACTTCCGAAGCGCCGCGTTAGGTCTATCCAGTCGCGGAAGCGCCAGAAGTGCTGTCGTCCGGTCGCGATCCCCCAGGCGTTACGCATACTGCCTCGCAGGAGCGTGCGCGGCACTTCGATCCAGCGGATGATCTCCGGGTAATCCACGTCGTGCGTGAAGGCAAAGGCCGCCGTGGCTCGCGGCTCTTCCCAGGGCCAGCGCACGGCGGGAACGCCTAACGATTCGAAGTGGCGGCGGACGAGCGCCGCGTAGCGCGACACCGGCGCCCGCGCCAGCAAGCCTTCTTTCACGAGCGCCGACGTGCCGGCCTGGAGGTCGTCCCAGCGGCTCCTGGGCCACGTGCTCTCTCTCGCGCCCGTGAGGAGCCAATAAGACGCAAAGACGATGTCGCGCGCTAACGTGTTCGGATCACTTGGCTCAGCGCTGCTCTCCTCCCCGGTGAAGCGGAGGAGATCGATCTCAGCATTGCGCCCAACTTCACTGACGTCGCGCGAGGGAGCCGTGCGAAAATCCCACGGCAGCGACGGAATCGAGAGTCGCGCGCGCACGTCGCGTTGCGGACCGTAGTAGATGTCGAATGCCTCGTCGTTGCGCGCGGCGGCGGCGTGAGGCGCCCACAAAAAGTGCGCCGCGTAGCCGGCCGTTTCGAGCAATGTCGTGACGACGTACACCACTTCGGACCGCGAAGGCGAAATCGCGGCGTCCAGTGCGACGCGAAGGGTGCGCGGTGAGGCACTTGTCGTCACAAGCCCGCGTGATCGAGAGGAGTTGGAGGCGCCGGAATATAGACTTGTGCCCAGAGGAACGAGCCTTGCGCGACGATTCGCACGCTATCTAGCATCCCGCGCCCCCATGAAGCGGCAACGCTTTCCGCTCTCACCCATCGCGATCCTGGTTCTGCGCCGCTGCGCGTTCGTTGCCGCAGCCTACGCCGCGCTGTCGACGACTGCTCGAGGACAATCAGCGCCGATCGCTGTTGCCCTAACGCGAGTAACGATTGTCGATCCTGTGCTGGACGCTCCGATCAGCGACGCGACGATCGTGATCGAAGGGGAACGCATCGCTGCCGTCGGCCCGCGCCGCGCCATCGCGATACCACGCGGCGCACGCGTGATCGACGGGCGCAACGCGTTCGTGATTCCCGGTCTGTGGGACATGCACGCACACATGGCGCAACCGCTGGCGCCTGGTCTCGAACTGGAGGCGAATGCCGGATACTTCTTTCCGCTGTTCATTGCGCACGGCATAACGGGGGTGCGCGACATGGCGGGCGATCTCCATACGTTGCGCCGCTGGCGTCAGGAGATCGCGCGTGGCGAGCGTGTTGGTCCGCGGCTCATCATCACCGGCGAGAAGTTAGGCAAGGGGCCCGTGGTTCCTGGCGCGCCCTTTCCTATTCGCACGCGCGCGGACGTTGAAAAGTCGATTCGCGCGCTTTGGGATTCAGGCGCAGCGTTCGTGAAGCTGGACGACATCGAGCCGGCGCTCGTTAGCGTTCTAACGAGTGAGGCGTGGAAGTACAACTTGCGCGTGGCGGGCCATGTGGAGGCGCATCTCTCGGTGCGCGACATGGCGCGCGCCGGACTTCGCAGCGTCGAACACCTGGATGGTTTGCTGCTCGCGACTAACAGCGGCGAAGACTCACTGCGGCGTGCGCTGGTACGAAACAGCGAAGCGACGATCCTCCATCGGCTTCTCGTCAAGCTGGGCATGCGCAAAGCGATACCGTACCCCGACGCGGTCTTGCTCGCGGGCTACAGCGCAGCGCGAGCCGATTCGCTCTTCGAACTGTTTCGCGCGACCGGCACGTGGCAATGTCCCACTCTTCGCTTGTTAGGCGCACTCTATCATCAAACCGACGTCAATCTGCGCCTCGCGCCGGACTCACTGCTCCTGCGGCAGGTGCATTCGCCGTGGAACGGTTATGCGGCCGCGCCGTTCGACGGCGCGCATCCCCAGGCGCGTGTGTACCCGCGCATCCAGGAAATCGTGAGTGGAATGGCGCGGCGCGACGTTGGCATTCTGGCCGGGACCGACACGCCGGGTCTCTTTGCCGTCCCTGGCAAGTCGCTGCACGAGGAGCTGGGTCTTCTGGTGGCGGCCGGTCTCACGACACGACAGGCATTGCGCGCCGCGACGACCGGTCCGGCTGACTTTCTCGAGGCGCGTGATTCGTTAGGTACGATTCGCGCGGGCGCGTTCGCGGATCTCGTCGTGCTCGAGGGCGACCCACTGGCACACATCGAGAATACGCAGCGCATCAGGTCCGTGTTTGCGCGCGGGCGCTACTTCGACCGGACCGCGCTCGACGGCATGATCGCCGAGGGCGCTCGTGCCGCCCAGCGCGTACGCAGCGCGGTTCCATGACCTCGGTCTCACCTAACGAGCGCTCCACGCAGCGGCTGCTGGCGTGGTTCGTCCTGCTGATCGCCGGACAGGCTGCGTCGCTGCTGCTCATCCGCGCCGGGCGAATCGTTTCGTATCAGCACTACGAGGTCGATGCGCTGTGGGCGACGGG
>CBQVAZ010000025.1:0-15322 GCA_967720205.1 uncultured Gemmatimonadaceae bacterium
TGAATACCAGCTACCACGTTCGCAACAGCCATGATCGCGACGAGCCACTTCACCTTCACCGGCATCACGCCGAAGAGATAGACCTCGTCGTTAGGCCAGCGCAGTGCATACGCGAGCATCACGCCGAACACAGCGGCCGACGCGCCGATGAGGAGCGAGTCGCGCGCGAAGAGAAGGTGGAAGAGCCATCCACCGAGTCCACACAGGATGTAGTAGCGCGTGAACTCGCCGGCGCTCCACGCGCGCTCGACACGCGGACCAAACAGGTAGAGCGTGTACATGTTGAGCGCGATATGCAGAAACCCACCGTGCACGAACATGTAGGTGACGACGGTCCACCACGACGTCGCGAGGTCACGACTACTGAAGCCAAGCGCCTGTTGAACAGTCGTGGGCCCCAGCAGCGTGAGCTGCAAAAAAAAGACTGCGACGTTGATCGCAATCAGCCACTGCACCGCCGGAGTGATGCGTGGGGCTTCGAGGTCGTCGGTAGGTGGAAAAGCCATGCTGGGTCCTAGCACCGTGCCGCTATCTATGTAGAACGCGCGGAAGTTGCAAACGTTCCGCTACTCACCCTATCCACAACCGGCTCGTGTTAGCGCGGTGTAACCGGCCCGTTCAAGCGCAGCGCAACACGTACGTCAGGCTGGCGGCTCGTCGCCTGTTCAACAAGCATCGACCAACGCCTGTCGAGCGGTTTACGCTCCTCGGCTGGGCTCGGATGCATCACAATCGCAGTTCGCGGGCTCGCCGCCGCCACGGACTCGACGATCCGCAAATAATCGGAGTCACTCGCATTGTCGCGCCCTGCGATCGCCACTGCCGCCGCTAAGCCCAGCTTGTCGCAAACTCGGACGGACTCCGCGATTCGCTCGAGCGCTGGTTCTTCAATCGTCGTGTCGACGGTGATCTGAACCAATTGTACGAACGGCTGCAATCGTTCGAGCACTCCGGGACGCTGACCGTCAGTGTCCAGCATCACCGGCACCTTCGCGTTGAGCTGCTTGAGACTCGCAACAAGAAACGCATCATTCGCGAGCGCATCTCGTCCGGCGATGCAGATCGAATGCACATGACTGCGCTCGAGTGCCCGCTGCACTTCACGCGTAAGGGCGTCCGCCGTGTACATCATCGCGGTCTCGGCCGGTCCCGCGAACTTGATGAACAACTGCCTGCGACCGCTCCACGCGCCGTGTTGCTGAAGGCCGATTGGAACGCCGGCGAGTGCTGCAGCGACTGGAGGTGTCGTGCTCATGGACGATCCGGGGCGGACATAGCGAGGTAAACGATACGCTCACAAAGCTCTGAGAACGAGATGCCAGCTGCCTGAGCTGCTTGCGGCATCAGACTGAGCTCGGTCATTCCCGGCAGTGTATTCGCCTCGAGGCAGAACGAGACGCCATCGTCCCGCCTGCGAAAATCGATGCGGCCGTAGCCGTTCAACTTGAGCGCCCGATACGCGCGTACGGCGAGTGCTTGAAGTCGTTCGCCTTCATCGCGCGCAAGTTTGGCTGGAAATTCCTCCACCGCCATCCCCGCCGTGTACTTGCACTCGTAGTCATAGATCTCGTGCTTCGGGATGATCTCGCCGATTGGAAGCGCCTGATCGCCCAGGACGCTCACGGTGAGCTCGCGACCAGGAACGTACGCCTCGATCATGACCTCGTCGTCGTAGCGGCGTGCTTCTTTCACGGCCGGGATGAGCTCTTCGCTCTTTCGAACCAGCGTTAGGCCCACCGTTGACCCCTGCTTGGATGGCTTGACGATAACCGGCAATCCAAGCTCGCGCTCGACTTGTGCCGGCGATACAGGCGCCATCAACCAATCCGCCGTCATCACGCCGGCAGCTCGAAAGAGTTGCTTCGAAAGGTCTTTGTCCATCGCGAGCGCGCTCGACAAGTGACCGCTTCCTGTGTAGCGAACGCCGGAGAGATCGAGCAACGCTTGTATTGTGCCATCCTCTCCTTGGCCACCGTGCAACGCGAGGAATACGACCTCGGCATCACGTACGGCGGGATCGGTGCCCAGTGACGGCGAAAGCGAAGTCCGTTCCATTTGCGCGAGGTCTTCGAGCGACGGCGGCTTCACTTTCATTCCTTCAGCCGCGACCTGGGCTTCGTCTTCCTGTTTGATCACGCCGCGCGCGGTGTCGAACGCTTTGACGTCGTGACCACGGCTGCGCAATGCCTGGACAATACGCAGGCCCGACGCGATTGACACATCCCGCTCCGCTGATGTGCCACCCATCAGCACCGTTATGCGCATTGCCTAACGCGCCATCAGATAGGCGAGCAAGTCCGACCGGGTGACGATCCCCAGCACACGACTTCCCGATTGAATGAGAACCGCGGGGTTGGCCTTGGAAAGAATCTTCGTTGCTGCGTCGACTGGCATGTCTCCATCGAGGACCGGCAATGGAGCCTCCATCGTGTCGCTCACTGATCCGTCGAGCACCTTGGGCTGCTCCAGAGCTTGCGCGGCCAGTGCCGATTCAGTCACTGAACCGACGCACACCGGGCCGTCCATGACTGGCAGCTGTGAAACGTCGTGTAGCGCCATGAGGCGCAGCGCTTGGCGCACGGTAGCGCCGGGCGTGGTGCTCACGATACCTGGACTTTCATCCGGCTTGCGGCGAATGAGATCGCTCAGCGTTGCCTTGTCTGCTTCCAGCAACTGATTCTCGCGCATCCACTCGTCGTTGAACTGTTTCGAGAGATACCGCTCACCCGTATCGCACAGCAGGGTGACGACGTAGGCATCGGGCGTGTTGAGCCGCCGCGCGACGTTGAGGGCAACGTACGTAATGAGGCCCGACGAGCCGCCCACGAAGAGGCCTTCTTCCCGCGTTAGGCGTCGCGCCATCAGGAAGGCATCCTTGTCCGAGACCGTCTGGAACTCGTCCACGACACTCAAGTCGAGCGTCCCGGGAAGTTTGTCCTGGCCGATGCCTTCCACCTTGTACGGCGTTCCTTCGAGCCTGTTTTGACCTTGGCTGCGCCACAGCTCGGCGAGGATGGAGCCTTGTGGATCCCCAACGATCACTTTGATCGCCGGGTTCTTCTCTTTGAGATAGCGGCCGACGCCGGTCGCATTGCCGCCAGTGCCTGCGCCTGTCACGTAATGCGTGATGCGTCCTTCGGTCTGCTCCCACAGCTCCGGTCCGGTCGTATCGTAGTGTGCCGCCGGATTCGCGTCATTATAGAATTGATTCGCGAGAATCGCGTTAGGTGTCTCCGACGCGATCCGCTTCGCCGTCATGATATAGTTGTCGGGGTGATCCGGTGGCACGGCGGTCGGTGTCACGATGACCTCGGCCCCAAATGCCTTGAGCAAGCGTACTTTCTCCTGCGACATCTTGTCCGGCATCGTAAAGATGCAACGGTACCCACGCAGCGCCGCGGCGATCGCGAGTCCAACTCCGGTGTTCCCGCTCGTTCCCTCGACGATCGTCCCGCCAGGCTTGAGCCGTCCTTCCCGTTCCGCCTGCTCGATGATGGGAAGCCCGATGCGATCCTTGAGCGAGCCACCGGGGTTGAAGAACTCGGCCTTGCCGTAGACCGGCGTTTGAATACCGCGCGTAACGTGCGTTAGGCGAATGAGCGGCGTCCAGCCGATCGTATCCAGCACCGATCGGTATGGCCGCTTGTTGCGCTCAACTGCTGTATCCGAGCTCGCCTCGACGCTGGTCATATGTCGCTCGCGTTAGGATCTAACGACCAGGTACTGAACTATGCGTATCAGCCGGCGTCCGACCGTCAGCTGGTACCCGAAATTTCACGGGGAAAAGAACAGTGAGAGCCACCGGACGTCCATTGAGCATCGCCGGCCTGAACAGCAACGCAGGTGCTCCCTCGATTGCCGCAGCGTCCAGTTGAGGTTTACCAGACGACTCCGCTACGCTCGTGGATTCAGCGACGACCGCCCCAACCGAGTCCACGTGTAGCTTCAGGGTCACGGTCCCCTCGATTCCTCTTTCGTACAGTTCCAGCGGATAACGAAACGGGATTTGCTCGGTCCTGAGCTGAGGCAGCGAATCCGCGACGTTCCTCGCCGGCGCCGGCGCGCATGCAGTAGCGACGAATAACCCGATCACCGGTACCCGACTTCTCACGTGCGAGCCTGCAGAGCTAGCTCATCCAATAGCTGAAGCGCCGCGAGCGGCGTCATGCTCTCCGTGCGCACGCCTTGCAGCCGGGTGACGACGGGATGCTCAGATGCTGCGAAGAGCGAAAGCTGAGCTGCGGCGGGCTCCTGGTCTCCCGCAAGCCGCCTAACAAGTTCGTCCCCCTCCAGCGAGCCAAGAACAGCACGCGCCCTATGTATCACGGCGTCTGGCAGTCCCGCGAGCCGCCCAACCTCGATGCCATACGAGCGATCCGCGGGGCCCGGTTGCAATCGATGTAGAAAGAGTATTTCGTCGCCAACTTCGCGGACTGCGACATTATAGTTGCGAAGCGCGCCTAATTCGGCTGCAAGCTGAGTAAGCTCGTGATAATGCGTAGCAAAGATCGTCTTGCAGCCGATCTTTTCGTGCACGTGCTCGCTCACTGCCCACGCGATCGACACGCCGTCATACGTCGACGTCCCGCGGCCGATTTCATCCAGCAACACAAGACTCCGGGCAGTCGCTGTGTGAAGAATTGCGCTCGTCTCGGCCATTTCGACCATGAACGTCGACTGCCCGCGAACCAGGTTGTCGCTCGCGCCCACGCGCGTGAACAGACGGTCGACAATTCCAAGCGTGGCTTGTGCAGCTGGCACAAAGCTCCCGATCTGCGCCAGCAGCACGATCAGACCAACTTGCCGCAGAATCGTGGACTTTCCGGCCATGTTCGGGCCGGTGAGGATGATCATACGCGCATCCGGCGTTAGGCGCACGTCATTCGGAATGAACGCGTCACGAGCCATCATGCGCTCGACTACCGGATGCCGGCCTCCCACGATGTTCAGGTCGAAGCCATCAGTCATTTCCGGCCGCACATATCGCTCGCGCGTGGCCACTGCGGCGAACGACAGCAAGACATCTAGTGTCGCGATCTGGGTCGCCACCGCCTGCAAGCGACCAATCTCAGCGCCGACGCTGCGCCGCAGCTGTTCGAAAAGCTCGCGCTCGCGTTCCTCGATCCGCTCTGTCGCAGTCAGCACACGCTCTTCGTATTCCTTGAGCGCCGGCGTGACGTAGCGCTCTGCGCCGGTAAGCGTCTGCCGTCGCTGATAGTCCGCGGGAATCAGATGCTTGTTGGCGTTCGTGATCTCGATGTAGTAGCCGAAGACTTTATTGTAGCCGACCTTGAGCGACGATATCCCCGTGCGTGCGCGTTCCGCCGCTTGGATCTGCGCAATCGCGTCGCGTCCGCCGTCACGGAGAGCCCGAAGCTCGTCCAGCGTGCCATCGACACCAGGACGAATCGTGTCTCCTTCGCTGCTACCCAGGACGGCCGGAGGTCGATCGACGAGGTGCCGCGCGATTGCATCGGCTATTTCCCGGCAATCGTCCCACGCTTCCACGATTCCTTTGAGCAGACCTGCCGGCTCGATAGTGTGCAGCGCCGACCTCACGTTAGGCAGGCGCGCGAGCGAATCGCGTAGACCGCCCATGTCGCGCGGAGTGGCCCGTCCAGCAGCGACTTTTGCGGCGAGCCGCTCAATGTCGCGGACTCCATCGAGCGCTTCCGTGAGCGCGAGTTGTGACTCTGCGCGCTCTTTCAGCGCACCCACTGCATCCAGCCGCGCGTCGATTTCCGCGCGCTCGAGCAAGGGCGCGAGCAACCATTCGCGAAGCTTGCGTGCACCCATCGGCGTCAGCGTTCGATCCAGTACGCCGAGCAGCGTCCCACTTTTCTCGCGCTCGGCGTGGCCGTTGCCGCTCTCCGCGCCACGCAGCGGCTCGATCAGTTCGAGATTCCGCCGCGTCATCTCATCGAGCGGCATCGTGCGCGCCGCTGATTCCACCTGCGGACGCATGAGGTGCGGCATGCCACTCGGCTGCAGCTCCGCCAGGTAGCGCAGCAAAGCGCCTGCAGCGCCGAGCGCCGCGTCATGGTCGCCAGTAATTCCCAGGCCATCGAGCGTGTTCACGCGAAAGCGTCGTGTGAGATCTTCACGCGCCAGAGCGACGTCGAATTCCCACGCCTCACGCTCGGTAACGAGCGCGCCGGCGAAACCCGGAATGCGCGTGGAAGCGCTAGTCGCGCCATGCGGAACGAGCACTTCGCGTGGCGCCAGTCGCGCGATGACCCCTTCGACGTCGCTCTTGGCGCAGGTGATAAGCCGAAAAGTTCCGATCGAGACGTCGGCCGCCGCGATGCCTAACGCGCCGGCGTGCTCGAACACGGCGCACATGTAATTGTGTCGCTCACTGTCGAGCAGCTCGTCGTTGAACGCCGCGCCTGGCGTGACGGTTTCCACAACCGCGCGCCTAACGACTCCCTTCGCCAGCTTCGGATCTTCCACCTGCTCACAGACCGCCACCCGGTGCCCGAGCTGCACCAATCGTCGCAGATAGTCGTGACCGGCTTTGACCGGTACGCCAGCAAGAGGCACGTCGGCGGCGCCTCCATTGTTGCGCGACGTCAGCGTTAGGCCGAGCTCGCGTGACGCCAGTTCCGCGTCGTCGTAAAACATCTCATAGAAGTCACCCATGCGGAAAAACAGAATCGCGCCGGGATGCTGAGCCTTGATTTCCCGGTACTGCTGCATGAGCGGCGTCCCGCCAGCCTCACGCGTCACGACGGTTCCACCTCGGTGATTATTCCCCGCAGGCCTGCTCGCGTCATGGCGCGCTGCGCTTCTTCTCGTGTCGCGTAACGACCGACGCGCACGCGAAACGGCGCCTTCGCGCCGAATACTCGCGCGGGTAGACCGCGCCGCTGCAGCTGTCGCGCCATGGACGTTGCCTCACGCTGCGTGTTATACGCGGCCACCTGAATGGCGAACTGCCCCTTCGCAGATGTCGCTGCTGTCCTCGACGGCGGCCGATCGGTCGTGTCGCGGATTGCTGTCGAGTCGCTGGGGGGTGTTGGTGGCGCCACGGACACACAAGAAGCATGCAGGTAGGTGATCTGGTTCTTGAGTTCTACGTCGTTCGCGTCGACGCTTGCGCGGGCCGCGTTGAGCAACGCACATGCGCGATCCGTCTCTCCGTCATCGCGAGCCATGCGCGCCAACAAATATTGCGCGCGAGCAATCTGATCGCTCTTGGGATAGTCGGTATGCAATTTCTCCAGATGCCGTCGAGCGCGATCGCGTGCTTGCCGGGCCATTTCGAGCTCGGCCAACCGGAGCAGCGCTGAACTCGCGCGCGGAGCGAGTGGGTACTCGACGACGACTCTCAGATAGTCGCGCTCAGCACCTGCTGCCGTCGAATCCAGAACAGCATGCCAGTACAACGCTTCGATGAACGTGTCGCTTCCTTCAGGTGAGGCAGCGAGCAGTGAGTCAGCTAACGCACGTGCCGCACTGCTGTTGCCGGCGCTGGCCAGTCGCTCCATGCGATTAATGGCGTCAGACGCCTGCTGTCCACGGCACGGCTGCGAAAGAAGCGCCAACCCCACGACTAGAATTCCGCAACGCTGAAGGAGCACGGTCACTATGACCTAGGCAGCGACGCGTTGCGCGTCGCCGCACAGCGCAAGGACCACCGAGCTCAGTATCTGCTCGTCTGTCGCAACACGCGAATCCTTCGCGGACCGATCCGCTGCGAGAAGGACACGTACGCCTGATTGTATATCGGCGTCTGACCACATCGGCGCGCTGCGTGTCCAGCGCTCGACGGCCTCTCCCCAGGGGCTTCCGGTGTTTATCGAACCGGTCTTGAGCAACTCCCACAGCCGATTGCGTACAGCGCCCTCCGACCCACCGCTGCGCCGAGCTGCGGCTGCGATGCCGATCGCGAGGAGCTGCGTGCCTAACGCGGTGATGATGGGCACAAGTCCGTTTTTGGGTTGTGATAGGACCGGCCCCGCGAGACCCAAGGCCGTAGCGGCCTGTCGCTTGGCCACCGCGTCCAGCAGATCGCCTAACGTCTCTCCATGGCGCACACCGATCACAGCCTCGACAGTCGTGACATCGATGTGCTCTCCACCGTAACTCACACTCTTGTCGATCTCGGCTGCGAGCGTTGCGAGATCACTGCCAACCGTCTCGGCGAGAAACGCTGCGGCTTCATCCGACAGCTGCGCCCCATGAACAGCGCGCGCGTGATCCACTATCCAGGCCGCCACCCGTGGCCCTTCGAGCGGCGTAAACTCGACCGCTGTTGCCAGTTGCATCAAGACAGAATCTGTCTTCTCCGAGGCCGGCGAGACCATGACAAGAACGACGTCAAGCGCGGGCTTTTGTAGGTACTGCTCGAGCACGGCGCGGGCATCCTTCTTCAGACCGCCGGCATCGCGCAAGATGATCAGGCGTCGCTCTGCCAGCACTGGTGGAGACGCCAGCAGCATGCCTAACGTGGCTCCGTCGAGGCCGGCGCCGCGGCGCTGATCCAGATTGAAGTCGCGCGTCGCAGAATCCACAGCGCTACTGACCAGCAGCTGTAGTGTGCGTTCCTTTAGATAGTCTTCGTCGCCGTAGAAGTAGTACGCTGGCTCGAAGCGTTTCTGCTCGATGTTTTTGTTGAGAGACTGGAGCGCGCCGCGAGACATGTCCCCAATATATCGCTCACCGTCAGAGCGCCTGCTCGGGACCTAGCGCTCGCGCGAATCCTCTTCGAGACGCGCCGTCGCAAAGCGAATTGGCATTTGATCGGCGACGTAAGCGAGCGACCAGATCGGCGCACTCGTCGAAACAGCGGCCGCCAACGCCGACGACGAAGCGAACAACGTTTCGGGAACCGCGGGCACACTGGCGATGACGGTCGGCAATCGCGGCTCGATTTGCGGCGCAGTTTCTTCGAACTGCAGTTCAACAGCGATCGCGCCAACGGCTACGAGAGCAGCGGCTGTTGCAGCAAATACGGCGAGACTCGGTCCACGCATGAGCGGAACCGGTTTCGACAAACGCACCCGTTCTGCATCGAGTCTTGAACGAAGTCGTGAGCTGAATTCGCTCGACGGCGTTATCGGTTCGAGACTTCGCGCAGCCATCAGCGACCTCCGAACCCGCGCATCGTGCTCGGCGCACGAGCGGCACTTACTTAGGTGTTCCTCCATAGCCAAGTGCTCGACACCCGGCAGGGTGTCATCGACAAAGGCTACGTGGCTGTTTCTGAAGGCGCGACAGTCCATCCTGGGGCAACCGCTTAGGTGCCCCTCGGTACCCACGCCCCACACGTCAGTTCCGTCAAACCCAGCCTTTTTTGGTGAGGCAGGTCACGGACCGTCGTCTGGGGCGGTGGACTCTACTTGAGGTGAGGCTCGATCAACGCGGCGAAAGCATTGCGTGCCCGATTTAGCCGCGACTTCACCGTACCCAAGTTGCAAGCCGTGATCTCCGCTATCTCTTCGTACGACTTCCCCTCCAACTCACGAAGGACGAAGACCTGTCGATGATGACCGGGCAGCTTGGTCACTGCCTCCTCGACGAGCTCCCTCAAGTGACGCTTCCTAAACAGATCGTCAGGTCGTGACGCCGTATCTTCGAATTGCACCGGCCTGTCATCGTCCTGCCAGTTCTGCTTGATGGCCTGGAATAGCACGAGCGGGTTTCGCGCGCGATTGCGCAGCTCGTTCTTCGCCAGGTTCGACGCAATGGTGTAGATCCACGTCGAGAATTTCTTCGAGCGGTCGAAGCGATGCAGGTGGCGATATACTCGCACGAACACTTCCTGCACGAGATCTTCGCCTCGCTCGCGATCGCCAATCGTCCGGTAGATGAAGTTCAAGAGGCGCGTCTGATACCGAGCGACGAGTTCATCGAAGGCCCGCTCTTCGCCAGCGAGATACGCCGTTACCAGGGCGGCGTCGTCCTTGGCTTTAAGCTCCCCTCGGATCGCCGCACCAGAGAGCACTTCGGTGCTCCCAACAGTTGCGACATCGCTCATATACGCTCCTATAAAGGCTTGGCTCGACGGACGTCCCACGCGGTGCAGAACCCTCATCGAACCCGCAACCCTATGAGGCACGCCACGTGCCCTGAAGGGTTGCCTTTACCCGTGGCTGCTAACCCCTTATAGGCTCTACGGTTACTGCACTTCTTCGGCCGCCGAGAGCGGGCTCGGCAGTGGGACGGCGTCCTTTCCTAATGACACTTCGATTGGCGACCTGTCCACTAATTGTTGACATGTGCTCTAATAGATGCCAGGGCGCGCCTACGAGTCGCGCCTGAACGCGGCTGTATAAAGAAGCGCTACGACAGTCTTAGCATCGTTGATCTCACAGCGCTTTATCATCTGCAGGACCTGCGACAGAGGAAGTGTTAGCGACGTGAGAAACTCGTCGCGCTCGGGACGCTCTTGGCCACTCGTTAGGCCCCATGCGAGAAACACGTGGATGCGCTCGTCAGTGAACCCCGGTGTTGTAAAGACCGAGATGAGCGGCTTCATGTGTGCAGCGCGATACCCGGTCTCTTCCTCGAGCTCGCGGTGCGCACACGTCACAGGAGACTCCTCTTTGTCGAGGCGGCCAGCGGGAACCTCGTACACGTATCCGTCGGCGGCGTATCGGTACTGGCGGATCAGTACGACACGCGGGTCAGCGTGGGATGGATCATCGAGCAGTGGCACTATCGCGCTCGCGCCCGAGTGGCGGATGATCTCGAGCTCGCCCTGCGAGCCATCCGGAAATCTTACTGTATCGATGTCCAGGTTCAGCACGCGTCCCGTGTGGACGCGCCGGCTGGAGATACATGCGGGATTGTTCATGCCTCGTTAGGCTTCGTGGACGCCACCCGCAGGACTTCGCGGCCCAAGGGTGCGACGCTCGGTTCGATCGCACCCGCCGCGCCGAGCGCAACGACTTGCAATCGCGATGGGTCGAGATGCTTCTGCGCCGCGCTCAACACTTCATCCGCTGAGACGGACAGAATGCGATCGCGGTACGTCTCGAAGTAGTCCGGCGGCAATCCAAACACTCGCATTGCAGCCAATGCTGCAGCGATAGCCGCGGTTGTTTCGTAGCGAATCGGGAAAACGCCTGCGAGGTAGTTCACTGCCAGCGAGCGTTCGTCTTCACTGACTGGCGACTGCCGAATGCGATCCAATTCTGCGAGTACTTCGCGAATCGCGGACGCCGTGGCATCGGTCTGAACTGCGGTCGAGACCATGAAAGGCCCCGACTGCACACGCCAGTCGAACGCTGAGAACGCACCGTATGTGAAGCCGTGCTTCTCGCGCAGGTTCAAATTGATGCGCGAGCTGAACAAGCCGCCGAGTATGCTGTTCATTACAACGACGGCGAAGTAATCCGGATGTCGTCGCGGTATGCCGACATGACCAATGCGCAGCTCTGTCTGCGAGGCGCCCGACCGGTCGACCACGTGAATGGCGGTGCGTTCAGCCGCGCGATCTAGAATTGCACCGTTGTCCGCGGAGTTGCCGGGCGTCCAGTCGCCTAACGACTCACGCACGCGTGCGAGCGTCGCATCGACATCGACGGCACCGACAACGATGACACACGTGCGCTCTGGCGTGAATGTGGCGGCGTGATACGCTTGCACCGTAGCCCCATCGAACGTGCGAATCGTCGCGCTGTCACCGGCCTCGGGCAGCGCAAAGCGCGCCTTGGGATCATAGACCACACTCGCGAATACATCGTCTGCGTGCTGCCTCGGTTCCAGTCGCGCTTGTTCACGTTCTGAAAGCTGTTCGTTTCGGTTGCGCGCCACGCCTGCTTCAGGAAACACCGGCGTACGCACCAGCTCTCCTACGACGTCGAGAGCGTCAGCCACGGCCCCAGACTGGATCGTCGTACTCACCGATAAGTCGTTCCAGTCCGTCTGCGAGTCTAGCTCGCCACCGAGTCGTTCGATCGCAGCGGTGATCTCATCCGCGCTGCGTTGCCGCGTCCCTTCCACGAGACTCTTGGCCGTGAGAAACGACTCACCCTCTCTGCCCGGTGTATCTCGCGTCGCCCCAGCATCAACGACGACGCGAATCGTCGCCACCGGAAGCCGCTGGAAAGGCGCGACAATCACTTCGACGCCATTGGGCAGCCTGGACCGCGTGAACGGTGGCATGCGATAAGCACGCGGCGGTCCCGGAATCGGCCTCGAGACGCCCGTCACGCGGCACCTAACGAGTTGTCGCCATTCGGTACGTACAGCAGAGTGACCTGATCCTGCCGCTTCAGATAGCGCGCCGCGAACTGGTCCATGCGTTCGGCTGTGATTGCGCGCAGCCGATCGGCGTAGCCGAACACGAGACGTGGGTCGCCGAGGTACGTCGCAAACTTCGACAGAGTATCGGCGCGCCCTTCTGACGACTCGAGAGTCAGCACATGCTCGTTCTCAGCGACCGCGATCGCCCGCGGTAGATCGGACGCAGCTTCGACGCCCTGCACGACAACACGCTCGACTTCTCGCGCCACTGCTCCTTCAAGCTCCTCCGCCGCAATACCCGGATGAGCGGTCACATCCAGGATGAGCAGGTCCATCGCAGTCGGCAGATCGAATGTGAAGGCGCGCACCTCGGTGGCCATTTGCGAACCGCGCACCAGCGCCTGGTGCAGCACACTTCCTCGGCGGCTGCCTAACAATGTCCCGAAGACAGAAGCAACCACTCCGTCGTTCGTGCCGAACGGGGGAACTCTATAAGCTGCGAACAGGCGAGTGGCTGCAACTGAATCTGGCACAACTTCGCGCGCGCCCGTGCGCAGCGCCTCGGGAAGAGCCATCGATGGGGACGGCGGCCGCCGTGACCCGGCTGCTATACCAGCGAAGTGCTTCGCAACGAGAGTGCGAGCCTCGTTAGGGTCGACGTCTCCAACGATCGACAGCACCGCATTGTCCGGCGTGTAATGCAGCGCGAAGAATTCGCGGACATCATCGAGCGTCGCCGCGTCCAGATCTTCGAACGACCCTATCAGGGAGTGGTGGAAGGGATGTCCAGGCGGATAGGCGAGTGCCGGAAGACGCTCCCACCAGGTGCCGTACGGTTGGTTGTCGACAGACCAGCGGCGTTCGTTTTTCACGACGTCGCGCTGAGTGTCGAGCTTTTCCTGAGTCATCGCCGGCAGCAGCCGACCCATCCTGTCCGCTTCGAGCCAAAGCGCCAGCTCGAGATAATTCGCCGGAACCGTTTGGTAGTAGTTGGTCCGATCGAGCCACGTCGACCCATTGAGCGTGCCACCTGCGCGCTGAATCAGCTCGAAGTGCTCATTCGCAGCCACGTTCTCCGAGCCCTGAAAAAGCATGTGCTCGAAAAGGTGCGCGAAACCCGTTCGTCCTTCGGGCTCGTTCGCCGAGCCGACGTGATACCAAAGATTCACCGAGACGGCAGGGACGGTGTGGTCGGACGCAATTGTCACGCGCAGACCGTTGTCGAGGCGGAATGTTTCCAGGCGCTGTTCCACAGCTAGCGCGATCCGACGAGCGGGATAGAAACCCCGTACATGAAGTCGGGCCGGAAGCGATCGCGCTCTCCCGAAGTCGCGTCCGCGTTAGGCGTGAGGTTCTGAAACATGTTGATGAAGGCGCTGAAGCGAGACCATGGTGCGCCCAAGTCCGCAAACAACTTCCTGCCGACGTACAGAATGACGGTCGCCTCGCCGGCTATGTCGGTTCCGTACAGTCGCGTGTTGTCGGTTCTGCCTCCGCGGTACGAGTACACCGCTAACAACGGCACGTACAAGCTGAACCATCCACCGGTCTTGTGTGCGGGAAGAAGCGTTAGCTGTACACCGCCGAACACGCTCGGCGCGTTTTGGTTTCGCACGCCTGAACCGCGAAAGCCGAACGGGAGCGCGCTAGCCCCGAGAAGTCCTCGAATGCGAGCTGAGTCTCCGCCTGCAATTACAATCGCCCGCACGTAGAACGCGGTCAGCGGTGTCGCGCCTTCCGGCGCCGAAATGGCCGATGCGGTGAGCAGCCCGGGTTCGAACACCAGCGAGAGGCGCTGGTTTTCTTGAGCACCCAACCTGACCCCGGCCACCGCGAGCAGCACGGTGAAAAGCGGGTACCTAACGAGCCACACGATTCCGCAGCCACCCGATCCCCGCTTCCACGAGGGTCCAAGGTACCTTGATCGATTCAGCAAGCACGTACGTCACAAGCTCGAACGTGTTGCGCGAAATCGGGCTCGTGCGCGTCGGAGAAGTCAAAGGGACTAGCCCGTGACTTCGCGCCACGATGTCGAGCCGCAGCATGTGGAAGGGGTCGCTCACTAGCAAAACTCGTTTTAATTGCTTTTCACGTAGGATCGAGGCTACGCCGCGCATCGACTGTTCGGTCGTGCGACCCATCGCCTCCATGAGCACGTTCTTCTGCGGAACTCCGAGTTGGCCGAGGAAGCGCTGACTAACCTTCGCCTCGCTGGTTGTGTCGCCGGCACCAACGCCGCCAGTAACAACCAGCCATGGCGCTTGACCATCACGCCACAACTTGTGTGCGTGCTCGAGGCGCGCTCGCAAAACCGGCGACGGCCGCCCGTCCCACTGCGCTGCGCCGAGCACAACGATCGCGTCGGCGGGGCCCGCTTCGTCGCGCATTCCCCAAATGACCACCAGCGCTACCGAAACAAGCCACGCACACAATAGCACGACCGCCACTCGCAGGGGCGCTCGCCATCTGCGTCGCTCCCGAGCCATGGGTGCGAACTATACGCATCCGCCAGCAGCCGCGCACGAACGGCTGTGACTCTCTAACGCGAGTTGCTGGACTACCATAGCGCTAAACGACGACCCGCTCACCAAGCGCTGGCATTTCGACCCGCAATCCGAGCGAACGCACAACCTCGGCAAAAGGGTCCTGAGCGCGAGGCTCACCGTGCACGAGAAACACGCGCGACAGCCGAGGTGACACAGCTTGTACAGCGCGTAGCCATTCGATCAGCTCTTTGCGATCTGCGTGCGCGCTGTAGCCGTTCAGAACCTCGACAGTAGCGCGGAGTGGCACCTCGTCGCCAAAGACCTTGATCACCGGCTGCCGCTCGACAATGCGCCTGCCTAACGTGTTCTCCGCCTGGTAGCCGACGATCAGGATCGTATTCCGTGGATCGGACGCGCCGTGCGCGATGTGGTGTAGAATGCGCCCCGATTCCACCATCCCGGATGCGGCGATGACAACCATCGGACCATGCATGCTGTTCAGCGCCTTCGATTCGCTGACGTCGCGTGTGAATTGCACCAACCCGAAACGAAAGAGCTCTTCCACAGCTTGAATGAGTTCTTCCGAGTTGTCGAAGCAGTCTGGATTCATGCGAAAGGCTGCTGTCACATCAGTTGCCAGC
>CBQVAZ010000026.1:0-15217 GCA_967720205.1 uncultured Gemmatimonadaceae bacterium
GTGCAGGCTGCGCCGATCATGGTGCTGGCGCTATTCGCAACCGGCGCGTGGGCTGCGCATGGCGGTGCGAGCTGGCTTCTCCTCGCCCTCAACGTGCTGTTGCTCGTGATCCGCACCGCGATGTTAGGCGCGCTCGCTGGTTCCTATGAAAAGCTGCGCTGGACCTACTGGCTGTCGCCGCTGGCTGATCCGATCGCTGTACTGCGCATCGTGTTGTCCGCGCTGCGAAGGCCGAAGGTATGGCGTGGCAGACGCTATGGCAGCTTGGCGACTGCACCTAACGCGACTCGGCCCCTTCCATCTACGCGCGAGAGAGGACGCCAGGTTTAGCGGCGTCGTCGGTGCAGATTACGAGCGAATGCTAGAGCGACTTACGGCGCACCTTCCGAGTTGCTCTCCAGGAAGGCGCGCCGTACTCAGTCAGGTCACCGGTGTGAGCAGACCGCGCTCATCGAGGTACGCGGCGACTGAAACAAGTGCGCTGAGGCTTGGCTCGCGGCGAAAGGCGCGGGTTGCGTCGCGCAGACCGGGCAATGCCTTTTCGCCAGTCTGTCGGCGCTGCTCTCGCCGCGCGTCGCCGAAGTGGTGGAAGACCTCCCATAGGGCGGCCAGCTCCAGCGTGTCGTCTGTCTCAACAGACGCTGTCGTGAGCCGCAATTCCGCGGCGGACACTCGGTCACGCACGCGCTGCGTGAGATTGAGCGACGGTTCGGAACTGTCGCGGTAGGGCGAGCGCGATGCTGGCTTTGTCATGGTACCTGCCTGAGGAAGGGGCGCGAGCGCCTTGAGCCGCGCGGAGGTGCTTCGATATTTAGCGGTTGGACCGGACAAATGCTCTGACGGTGGGGCCTTGATCTTCGCTCGCGTGACACTTTGACTCGGACAGGGTTCTGCGTTTCGGAGGGTCTGTGATGCGTTTCACTCGGGTCGTTCCCGGCTTCCTGCTCCTCGTTGCCTGCGGCGACAATCCATCAGGCAGCGTCGCACCTAACGCGATCGCGGATGGAGCTGTCAACGTCGTCGACAACGTTTCATCACAAGCCTGGCCAAGCGATCCGCTGACCATCGAATCGGCGACAATCGTTGCCGACGCTCTTCAAGCGACAGTGCGCTTTGGTGGCGGCTGCGCGCGACACCGCATTGCGCTTTTGCTCGGCCGGGCCTTCATGGAGTCGTTCCCTGTGCAGGTCCACGCGCGGTTGGCGCACGACGCAGGTGGCGACATGTGCGACGCTCTTCTCACTCGTACGCTCACGTTCGATCTCGCGCCACTCCGGCAGCGCTATCGTAGCGCTTATGGGGCAACCTCCGGCACGATCGTAATCAACCTTACAGGCCTCGCTCGCTCGCTGAGATATACGTTCTAAGCGAGCGTCACCTGCGGTTCCGCCGCGGCGCCCAGCCTACCTGATTCCGCACGCAAATCGACGTCATCGGTTGTCGAGCCTGTGGCGGTGGCGGATAATTCGGCGCTTGCTCAGCGAGGAATCGAATGCCTGGCCGGCCTTACATGTTGGCGGAAACAACGTGGGCGACGTTGCGTGGCGAAAAGCGTGACGTTGCCGTGCTCCCATGGGGAGCGACGGAGGCACACAACCTTCACCTGCCATACGCCACAGACAACATCGAGAGCGATGCGATCGCCGCCGAGTCGGCGCGTCTGGCATGGGAGGCTGGCGCAAGCGTGATCGTGCTGCCGGCAGTGCCCTTCGGTGTCAACACTGGGCAAGCCGACATTCCATTCTGCATCAACATGAATCCGAGCACGCAGCTCGCGTTGCTCAAGGACGTCGCGTTAGGCGTCGCGCGACACGGGACACGAAAGCTGGTGATCCTCAATGGGCACGGCGGCAACGATTTCAAGCAGATGATCCGCGAGTTGCAGCTCCTCGTGCCGCTATTCGTCTGTCAGCTGAACTGGTACGCCAGCGTCGATGCCAAAGCGTTTTTCGCTGATTTGGGAGACCACGCCGGAGAGCTGGAGACGAGCCTCATGCTGCACGTAGCGCCGAATCTCGTAGCGCCGCTGGACCAAGCGGGTTCGGGAGCAGCTCGACGATTTCGTGTGCGCGGCTTGCGAGAGGGGTGGGCGTGGGCGCCGAGACAGTGGACGCAGGTCACCGATGATACGGGAGTCGGTAACCCGGCCGCGGCCAAGGCGTCCAAAGGAAAGGCGTACTTCAAAGCCGTGACTGAGCAGATCGCCGGCTTCCTAAAGGAGCTGGCAGCCGCCGACCCAAGCACGATGTACGAGTGAGCCTCGAGTGCACGCAATCCACGTTAGGCACGCTCGCTGAAGCGGGCGACCTAGCGCAAGGCGTGTCTGTTGTGGTGATGACTGTTTTGGGCGATCAGGATCGCGATGTCGATCGCCGCAAACAGGGCAAAGATGGCGAGTGCCAAAACGATCGGGTCGTTGTACCACACCACTCGCGTTGCTGACGCCGATTGGTTCGCAGCAGGTCCAGACTCCGCTGGAGTGGCGATCGACGCGGTGGCCAGCTGCGTCGTCGGTTGCGATTCAACGTACGTGACAGTGTTCGTTAGCAGCAACGCACTCAGCGCTGCGCCCAGTATGATCCGAACCCGCATGGATCACCTCGCATGATGTGCACCCTTACAGCATCACAGAGATCAAGTGTCGTGCCACGCACCGCGACGCTCCCGGTCGCTTGCCCGCCGACACGGGCTCAGGCGCCTGAGGCAGCACCCCAAAGCCTAACGGCGAGCGACGCAAAGCGCCGCCCGCCGCAGGTACTACGACGAGGCGTTAGGCGCCTCGCCCAAAGTGCTTGTATTAACGCACGACGGTCGTACCACGATCCCCGCCGCCTCGAGCGGCCATGACGGCCAGCACGATGACGATGAGAAGCGCAATGGCGCCGAGCGCCAACCACAGTGGATCGGTGTACCACACCGTACGGCCGTCGCTGATGTCAATCTTGACCTCAGCCTTTGGGGGCTGCGGATCTTGCGTGACCGACAACATGAGCGACGAAGGCGCAATGGTCATCGCGGACACAGTGACACCCGCCGAGCTGCTCGGAGCAGCCGAGCTTGCAGTCGCGCTCGCGAAGAGCACCGCTGTCGCAAGAGTCAGAATCTTCGTGAATCGCATGTGTTACTCCATTAAGTGTCGAGGCGAGAAGCCGGACAACTGCCGAGCGCAATGCGCATCAGCGGAAGCGTCCGCTATGACCAGCTGAGCTTCTCCCCACACATAACAGATACAATTGCTGTGCCACGCGCGGCGAAGCCGCGGTCGCTAGCGAAAACGCGTCATGGAGCGCGGTTTTACAGCGATCAGCGCGCGATCCCGTTATGCATAACGCACATCGGACCGATGATCTCATCGTTCACGTCCAGCGTCAGCGCGGCGTCTTTCGGACTCAAGTGTTGCAGCAGAGCGAAAATGTTCTTGCTGAACATGAAGCTGGCGTGGTACGGCACGGAGCCCGCGAGATTCACTGGGCCGATCACGGTCACACCGTTGCGTTCGACACTGCGTCCGGCTTCAGTGACTTCCGTGTTGCCGCCCGTTTCCGCAGCGAGATCGACCACGATCGCCCCCGAACGCATGCTATCGAGCATCGCCGTCGTGATGAGACGCGGAGCGGGCTTGCCGGGGATCTGCGCGGTTGTAATGACGATGTCCTGGTCCTTGATGTGTTCGGCGAGCAGCTGCAGCGTGCGCCGCTCTTCGTCCGCGGTCTGCGCGCGCGCATACCCCCCAGCGGCCTCAGCGTCTGTGGCTGGCTCTGGGCCGACGAACGTCGCGCCTAACGACATCACCTGCTCGCGGGCGGCAGCGCGCACGTCGAAGCCTGACACGACAGCGCCGAGTCGGCGGGCTGTCGCGATCGCCTGCAGTCCCGCCACGCCGGCGCCGATGATGAATGCCTTGGCCGGCGGGATGTTTCCGGCCGCCGTCGTGAGCATCGGGAACAGCTTCGAGGTCTCGCTTGCCGCGAGAAGGACGGCTTTGTAACCCGCGACTGTCGCTTGGGACGACAGAACGTCCATCGATTGTGCACGAGTGACCCGCGGAACGCGCTCCAACGAAAGCGCAGTCGCCTTGCGATCGCTCAGCGCGGCGAGCGTGTCAGCGGCAACGTTCGGCTGCAGCAAGGAGATCAGCAGGGCACCTTCGCGGAGCCTTCGAGCCTCGTCTGGCGAGGGCCGCTGGACCTTTACGACAACGTCGCTGGTTCCGAACACCGTATTTGAATCTGTGAGCGTCGCGCCTGCCTGTTCATAGGCGGCGTCAGGGAAGTGGGCCTTTGTCCCCGCGCCGCGCTCCACCAGAATCTGATGTCCGCCTTTCGTCAGTCGTGAGACGCTGTCGGGGACGAGCGCGACGCGTGATTCGTTCGCATTCGATTCCTTCGGAACGCCGATCTTCATTGAACAGAGGTCAAGGGTCAGAGGTCAAAGGTCAAAGCGAGCGTAAAGCTCAGGAAACGAGCGGGCGAGGGGAAGCGCCGCGTGTCCGGCTTACTTGATCGGAAGCGCCTTGACCTTTGACCTTTGAGCTTTGACCTGTGTTAGGGCAAGTACTTCGCTGGAATCGGCGTCGCGGCGTTTTCACCTTGCCAATAAATCGTCACGATCCACCAGCGGTCGCCGTCCTTGAGCAGTTGGAAAGAATTGATGCCGCGGGCGAATGGCTTCTCGTCGCTCGCGAGGCGGCGCGATTCGTAGGTGGAGAAGATGTGCGTCACTGCGCCGTACGTTTCTGTGACTCGCTTGATCTCGGTCTCGAAAAACCCATTCTGCTCGAGCTGCGGTCCTGCTCCCCGGATGTAGTCGTCCACGCTGAGGACAATGACGCCCGTTCCGGCGCCGCCGGGACGCGGCACGGCCGGCATGAGACGCGCGTTAGGCACGAAGAGGGAGCGCATGCGATCCCAGTCGCGCTTCTGACCAGCGGGGCCAGAGATGACGTCGTACACCGCTTTGATGATCGCGTCCGGTGACGACACGTCCGCAGGCTTGGCAGCCGGGCGCGCGGTCGAGTCTAGGCCAGGCGGCCTGTTGAAGTTGGGTTGCGCAGAGGCGCTCGCCGACGCGAGCGCCAAGAGGGCGATGAGAACTTTGGGTCGGAACATGGGCAACGAATCCAGCGGTTGGCGTTACCCACAAATCTACCGCCAGGGCACGCGCAGGCTCAGGAGGATCCCGAAGCTTCCATCGTCCGGCTGGTCCAGCCCAAAGGCTTTCTGCCAGGTGGGCTGGATCGAGAAGGCGTCCCGAACGACCCAGGCGAAGCCGACGTCAACGACGCCGAAGGACTGATTCGCGCGCAGCGCCTCGCCGCCGCCAACCGGGAGCTGCTTCTGCGAGTCGTACTCGTAGCGCACAGCCACGTTAGGCACGACACGCATCCCGGATGAGAGCGAATAGGGGAGCCCTAACGCGAGGCCGCCGGTGGCGATGGCAGTTGTGTAGTCGATGCCATCGAGATCGTACGGCCCGAAGATCAATCCTGCGCCGGCGATGGGGCAGAGCTGCGCGCCGCTGCCAAATAGGTTGATCTGATAGCCGCCCTCCAGCGTGACGGCGGAGCTGGTGACGTCTGTCGAGTCATCGATCGCGATGCCACCGCCGATTCCGGCGAAGACTCCATCCGAGCGACCGGCGCTCACCGCGCCTGCATATGCTTGGCCGTCCTTTGAGTTATAGCCGCCGACATTGAGCCGCACGGCCCCACGTCTAAAGGATGGGTAGCCGAGGCAGGCTTGCGCGCCCGCGGAGGCAGCGAGGCTTACGCTGAGTGCGAGTACGGCTGCGGTGATACAGGAAAGTCGTGTCATTCGCATGGAGACTCCCTCGAGTGGCTCGTCAGCTTTGAGTGAGGGGAGTGTGCTTTGCCACGTGTTCAGTCCTGTGACACGTGACGTCGTTCGCTGCCCTTCGCTCTGCTAACGTCGGTGTGCGTTGATTCGTCGTACTCCTGATCCTTCCATAACTTCGACTGGCTATGCGACGCTCCCTCGGCTCAATCGTGATCGCCTTCGCGGCTGCGAGCTGCAGCAGCGATGGCGGCAGCGGGCCGTCGTTGCGTATCGCGAACGTTTTCATCTCGGCTCCAACGCCGACGATCGCCGTCGGCGACAAGGCACAGCTGACAGCAGTCGCTCTCGACTCGGTTGGCAACACTGTGAACGCCACGTTTGCGTGGAGCTCATCGGCTGACATCGTCGCGATTGTTTCGAGCGCGGGACTCGTGACAGGAGTGACAGCAGGCACGGCGACAATCTCGGCGAAGGCCGGCAGTGTGACCGGAACGCTTTCCCTAACGGTTCGCGCGTCAGCGAACCTCGCTGTGGTCACGATGCCCCCGGGCGACGTGTTCACGCCGTTCCAGGTGATCGTTCCAGTTGGCGGAACGGTGCGGTGGGAATTCCCGCAGAAGCCGCATAACGTGATCTTCGACCGGAAGGCAGGCGCGCCAACAGACATCCAATCGACCGCCAATGCAGCGGTGTCGAGGAGCTTCACGCTAGCCGGCACGTTCCCGTACGATTGCACGCTGCATCCTGGGATGTCGGGGGAGGTCATCGTTAGGTAAAGGAGGTCAGAGGTCTGAGGTCAGAGGTCAGAGGAAACCACGACGGAACGCTCTGACCTCTGACCTTTGACCTATTTGGTCACCCCTCGCACAGTCGGCGTATAATCCGGGAAAACGACATTCGTCTGCGAATTTCCTAGCCGCTTTTGGACGATCTCGGCCAATACATCGCGGTGATCGAGCGTGACGCGCAGGTCGGCGCGATTCTCGAGGTTCTCGATTGCAAGACCGGGCCACGTGTTGACCATGACACGCCCGCCCGCGATCCCCTTGCCCATGCAGAACATTACGTTGCCGCGGCCGTGGTCCGTGCCGCGTGTGCCGTTCTCACGCACGTTGCGGCCGAACTCGGAAATCACGACCACGGTGACGCCACCGGGATAACCCCCGTTGATGACATCCTGCCAGAACGCACCTAACGAGCCGAAGAGCGAGTTCATCGTATTGAACATCGAGCCGGCGAGTGGGTCCTGGTTCGCGTGCTTGTCCCAGCCGCCGATGTCGACGTGCAGCGCTTCGACACCGATGTCGCCCTTGATCAGCGCGGCGCAGGAGCGCAGCGCGCGGCCGAACCCGTTGTTCGGGTACACGGCGCCGTTGGCGGGCCGGTAGGCGGCGATGTTGAGGGTCTGGAGCAGCTGAATCGTGTTCAACGCGTCGAGCGCGGATGACGCCACCGGCTCCGCGCTTCCCGCGTAATTGTTGCGGATCCAGTTCGTGCGCTCGACGCGTGTAGCGGCGCTCCCCTGAAGTCCGAAGGTCGCCGGATCGCTGATTGGAAGCGTCTTGGGCGCGCCGACCAGGATACGCGCGAGACCGTCGGACAGGCCTAACGCGCGCAGCGGCGCTGTGCTGCGCATCGGAGTGGACGTCGCGAGGTGCCGCGCCAGCCAGCCGGTCGCGACGTTAGGATCGCGCGGCTTGCCGACCTCGATGTACTTCTGAGCATCGAAGTGTGAGCGCGACGGATCGACCGAACCGGTCGCGTGAAGAATCAGGAGCTCGCCGGCCTGGTATGCCGGCATGATTGACGCCAGCGGGCGCGACACGGCCCACGTGTTGTCCAGCGTGATGCCGCGCTGCGCAGTGTTTGTCGAGTCGGGGCGGGGAATCGCGATTGTCGTGCGACCCGAATAGTAGAGCGGATCGTTGAACGGATAGACCATCGAAAGGCCGTCCGAACCTCCGCGCAGGAAGACCGACACGAGAATATCTCGTGAAGAAACCTGCGACTGTGCGAGCACGACCTTCGGCAGCCATTCCGGGAAGAGTGTCGTCGCAAAGATGCCGCCGCCTAACGCGAAGCCCTCACCGATGAATTGGCGTCGGGTAACCTCGTTGTACTCGTTGCAGGCGTTACAGTCGTGCTGAAGCGTATCAGTCATCGTCCGCTCCCTAGTAATACATGAAGGCCGACGAGCTCACAGCGAGGGCGATCGCGTCGCGCACACGCGCCTCGGTGAGAGCAGCCGCCGAGAGAAATGCACTCAGCTGCTGACGCAACGTCGCGGGCATTTCGCCACCGAAGAGGTGCGTGCTGATCGCCGTGCAGATCCCGTCAGGCGTGTCGAGGGTCCGGAATCGTGCGACGTCGATGCGCGCGTCGTTCGTGTTCGTGGCGATGTAGTTCGCGTAGTTCCAGCGCAGCAGGACCGTGCCCGCCCAGAAGTCGACGCGATCGGGATAGCCGTCGGGATCGTCCCACTGGAAGTACGGCATGCCGAGGTACAGCGCGTAGTTGAAGGCAAGCCGTGCCTGGTTCGTTAGGTTCGGCTTGAGCGAGCGCACCGTCGAAACGATGAGATGATTCGGTCGCTTGTACTTGGCCGGCGCGGCCATGAGGTTGGCCGGCGTCAGGATCTTGCGCAGCATCGCCTTGATGTCGCCGCCAGTGCGCGTGTACTCCGCCGCGACCGCGTCCACGACTGCCGCTGGCGGATCGTACTGCAGCATCCAGCGCGTCATCTTGAACGCGATGAACTTTGCGGTGCTCGGGTGCGTGACGAGGAAAGTGAGCAGCTGTTCGCCTTCGGCGATCGCGGCCACACCAACGCTCCTGTCCTGCGCCGGGAAGCTGCGACCCATGAACGTCTTCGCGTTGAAGTCGTGACCGGTCGGATCGAAGTAGAACTCACCGCGGTTGCGCAGCGTCCAGCCGGTGAGGATGCGCGTGGCCTCCTCGACGTCCTGCTGCGTATAGCCACCGTCCACACCTAACGTGTGCAGCTCGCAGATCTCGCGCGCATAGTTCTGGTTCACGCGGCCGACGCGGCTCAGTGTGTTATCCAGGTAGGCCAGCATCGCGACGCTATGCGCCGACGCGCGCAGCATGTCGGGGAACTTCCCTAACGCGTGCTTGCGAACGACTTCGCGTTGATCCGGGACCTGAAGATACTGGATCTTGTCCCAATTCATGTTGAAGTGATCGCTCCAGAACTCGACCATCCGCTCGTACAGTTGTCGCCTGGAGTAGGCCGCACGGTAGAAGGTACCGCGGGTCAGTTGGTCGAAGACAATGCGTTGGTCAGCGTTGTAAAGCGTCGTGTGGTCCTGCGCCAGCATTGGGAAGTTCGCCGTGACGTACTGGTCGACCGCGCTGTCGTCGATCCTCGTGTAATTGAGCTGTTCTTCGAGGTAGCGCGTGAAGCCGAGCTTCTTGGCGCGCTGCACGTCCTCGTCCGTGATGCCATTCGTCGCTCGCCTAACGAGCCGAGTGATGGCTTCTGCGCCGGGATTCGGCGCGTTGGAATTGAATCCGGAGAAGATCTTCGGCCGTGGCCGAACGATGCGCTGCGCCCTCGCCTTGCGCGCGGGCAAGAGCGTTGCTCCCGCCAGCACAGCGCCGATCTTGAGCACATCGCGCCGAGACTTTCGAGTGGTCTCCTGCGAGTCGGCTTCTGCCGTCTCGGCCTCGCGCGGTTCACGATCCATGACAGTGTCAGTATCGGTAGGTGACATGCGAACCCCTGACGCTTAGGCGTTTGCTGTTGGCTCTACAACGACGGCTCCCCGCACCGCTCCGTTACGACTTGCGCTGTCCCGAAACGTTAAGACACACGTGCGGTTGCGCGCCCTGAACACTGCAGGCGCAATGTGAAATGCGTCGCGACGTAAGGCGCGTGTGAACTGTGGCATCCCTCACGCAGTGGGGCGCGGCCGATACGTTTTGGAGGGATACGGTGACGAGCGATCGCGGCAGATATGTCCAGCGTGTGGCTGCATTGCCGCAAGCTGCCTAACCAATAACGTCCTTATCCTCGCCTTCGCCGCCCGGCTTTCCATCACGTCCCAAGCTCGAAAGGTCATAGCCTGACGCGTTTCGCTCTCCCGGACTGCGATAGATGTACGGCTTCCCCCATGGATCGAGCGGAACATCCTTGCGGAGATAAGGCCCGCGCCAATTCGTAGGTATCGGCGCGCGCGTGGGCTTCTCACGCAGTGCGGCCAGACCTTGTTCCGTCGTCGGGTAGGCGCCGTTGTCGAGTCGATAGTTGTCCAGTGCAGTTCCGAAAAGCGCGACCTGAGTTTCGGCGGACGTTGTGCGTGCATCTGAAACGCGTCCGAGGATCTGAGGCGCGACGATCGCGGCGAGTAAGCCGAGCACGATGATGACGACCACAAGCTCGAGTAGTGTGAAACCGAGTTTGCGTTCGCTCCGAGATCGTCTCGCAGATGGACGGTTCATATGAGCTCCACGGCGGCTAACGAATAATCGTAGCCGCATTGACGCTGTAAATGGCCTGCAGCATCGCCAGCGCGACGAAGCCGACCAGAAATCCAAACAACAGAATCAGCGCAGGCTCGACGTATGAGACGAGCCGGCGTAGCGAGCGCTGCGCGTCGTCGTCTGCGCGCGTCGCCGCCTGCATCGCAAGCGCGGCGAGCGACCCGCTCTCTTCACCGGCTGCAACAAGTTCTAAAGCGAGCGGCGGCAGTACGCCCGCCATCGCGACGGCAATCGTGCGGCCGCGACGAACGTCTTCGATGCCGTGCTCGATCCGCTTGCCGTAAGCGATGTTCACGACGGCTGCGCGCGCACCGCGTAAGGCCGTGAGCACGGTCGCGCCGCTCTCGAGCAGCGTCGCGCACGTTCTTAAGAACCGGCTCGTTTCAAGCTCCTCTTCGATCGTGCCGGCGACAGGGAGGCGCAACCGAGCGGCGTGCCAGCGTTCCACGCGTTCTCTGTCGGCGAGCCAGGCGCGAACGCCAGCGATGGCGCCAACGAGCAACAGGGCGAACAGCCACCACCAGTGTACCGCGACGCTGCTCACGCCTAACAACAGCCGAGTGGAGAATGGCAGCGTGCCGCCGAGTTCTTGCAGCATGGCGGCGAATCGCGGAACGACAAAGAGCATGAGCACGAGCACAGCCGCGCTTGCGACCACGGCGAGAAGGGCTGGGTACGACAACGCCGCGCGCAAACGCTGATGCAGCGCGTCCTGCTCTTCGAGGTACGCGGCGATGCGCGCGAAGCTCGCGTCTAGCGCTCCGGCTTCTTCACCTGCGCCGGCCAGAGCAACGACAACTGGTGAGAAGACCTCCGGTGACTGATGCAGCGCGGTGTGCAGCGATTCACCGCGCTGAACCGCATCGCGAATCTTCTGAGAGGCTTGAGCGAGACGCGGGTGCGTCGAATGCGACGTTGCGAAGGCCAAGGCGCGATCGAGCGGCACCCCAGCACCGAGCATCGTGGCCAGGGTTCGCGCCCAGATTCCGAGCGCTGCTCGTTGAGACGTGCGCCCGCGACGACGTACTGCAACCTCGTCCGACGCGACAGTCAGCTCGACTGGCACCAGCAAGCGTTCCTCGAGCGACGCAATCGCGGCGCGCTCGGAGGCGGCGGCGAGCACACCGTTCACGAGCCGGCCATCGGCCGTCGCCGCGCGATAGTGATAGCGCTGCGTCGAGTCTGCCACGTTAGGTATCGACGTGCGTTCCGGCGACGCGCGCAACTTCGGCAACCGAAGTAGAGCCGCTCGCAGCGAGCGCCAAGCCGGATTCCGCGAGCGAAATCATTCCTGCCGCATGCGCCGCGCCGCGTAAGGCATCGAGCGGTTGGCGCTCGACGATCATCTGCCGCAAGCGATCGTTGAGAGTGAGCAGTTCGTAAATGCCCGTGCGGCCAGAATACCCCGTATTGGCGCAGGCGTCGCAACCTTTGGGTCGCCGGTAGGAGCTTCCAGCGGCCAGTTTCGAGTGCGGAGTCTCCAGAATACGCAGTTCGCTCTCGTTAGGCGCATACGGTTCGGCGCACTTGTCACACAGCTTTCGGACTAGCCGTTGCGCCAGAATTGCCTGCACAGTCGCGCTCACGAGATAGGGCTCTATCCCCATGTCGACCAGGCGCG
Source organism: uncultured Gemmatimonadaceae bacterium (assembly GCA_967720205.1). Taxonomy (GTDB): domain Bacteria; phylum Gemmatimonadota; class Gemmatimonadetes; order Gemmatimonadales; family Gemmatimonadaceae; genus DASYRX01. The sequence continues at coordinate 11,920 of CBQVAZ010000026.1, forward strand.
TTACGCCGCTCGATGCGTCGTTCGTGTGTAGCGTGGTGAAGACAAGGTGGCCTGTGAGCGCCGCCTGTACCGCGATCGCTGCCGTCTCACCGTCGCGCGTTTCCCCTACCATGATAATGTCCGGGTCGTGCCGCAGGATCGAACGAAGCGCGCTCGCGAATGTGAGGCCGGCCTTTCTGTTCACTGGCATCTGCACGACGCCGCCGATCTGATATTCGACAGGATCTTCGACTGTGACGAGCTTGACGCCCGGAGAATTGAGTCGTGCGATAGCGGAGTAGAGAGTCGTCGTCTTTCCCGAACCTGTGGGACCGGTGACAAGAACGAGACCACTCGTCCGGCTGGTGATCGCCTCCCATGCCTTTCGTGTTTCCGCGCGCATGCCTAACTCGGCGAGGTCGCGAGGGCGTCCGCCCTGATCGAGAAGCCGTACGACGATGCTCTCGCCATGCAGAGCGGGAAGTGTGGCGACGCGGAGGTCGATGTCACGTTCGGCGAGCCTAACGCGCGCGCGGCCATCCTGCGGCAAGCGGCGTTCGGCGATGTTGAGCCCTGCCATGATCTTCACGCGACTTATGACGGCCGCCGCTTCAGCGCCGCCGATGAGCGAAACGTCGTGCAGCACACCATCGAGGCGATAGCGCACGCGCACGCCCTCACGAGGTCCGGCGGACTCGAAATGCACATCACTCGCCGACGCACGCAACGCATCGAGCAGCAGCACGTTGACGAGTCGCACGACCGGCGCCTGGGACGCGAGCGTGCGCATGTCGTCGAGCGATATCTCGTCCTGCGTGACTTGCCCCGCGCTCACGTTCGATTCGCCGTTCTGTTCCGACCCGTTGTCACGCCGCGTCGCGAGAATGGCGGCGCGGATCTCCGCGGCGCTCGCTTCGACGATCCGGATCGGTTTGTCGAACAGCAATTCCAGTTCGTCCAGCGTGCTTTGCGAAACGGCCTCGCCTGCGGCGACGAGCAGGGACCTGTCGTCGCTCACGCCTAACGGCAGAAGGCAGTGCTGATCCAAGTAGCGCGGCGAGAGGCGCTGCGCCCACTCGCCGGCCGCCGCCTCGCGTAAGTCCTGGGCGAACCCCGGTTGCGTCACGGCTTCTTGCGAATCGAATCAGCGGCTGTGCCGATGCTGTCCATTCTGCTGCGCACGCGCTCGCGGATGGCGTCTGCTTCGGCGTCCGTGCGCACGATGTACGGCGTCACGAAGATCGCAAGCTCGGTGCGTGAGCGATTTCGGCTCGAGCGCTTAAATAGGAAGCCGATGATCGGCAGATCCTTGAGGAAGGGGACGCCGCTGTCTCGGACTTCGGTCGAGTTCCCGATCAAGCCGCCGATGACGACCGTCTGACCGTTGCGAATGATCGCGCGCGTGGCTGCTTCGCGCGTAGAGATCACCGGAGCATTGAGCGCCGCCTGAATGGTCTGCGTCGTTAGGGTGCTCACTTCCTGCAGCACTTCCACGCTGATGTAGTCCTCGGAATTGATCGTCGGGATGATGATCAAGTTTGTCCCGACGTCCTGATACTGAACGGTTCGATCGATGGCGACGTCGTTGCCGAGTCGGGTCGACGCAATGAACGGCACCTTGCTGCCGACGAGGATGCGTGCTTCGCGGTTGTTCACGGCGAGGACTTGCGGCGTCGAGAGCACCTTCACGTCCGAGCGCGAGGCCAGCATGCGCAACATGGCGCGCACATCGACGCGTTCGAGGGAGACAACCTTGACGACGAAGTCACGCAGCGTATTGGCGCTATCGGCGACATCCGGATTGCCGAAGCCCGCCGTCGTGCTTCCGCCCTTTGTGACCCAGTCGACGCCGAAGTCTTCGCCACGGCCTAACGTGATCTCTGCAACCGCGACTTCGAGCAGCACCTGCGCCGGACGCGAATCGAGCGCTTCGATCGTTTCGCGCAGGAGCGGGAAATTCGGTGGCGCGGTGCGGATGATGAGCGAGTTTGTTGGAACGCTGGGGACGATCGTTGTGCGCCCTACAAGCGAGCCAGGAGCCTGCGCCGCGCCGACTGTCGTGTCACGCGAGATCTGTGGCGCTTGAGGTGGCACGTACATCTGCGACACCGGTACCTGACGCGACTGAAACGCCTGCGTCTCACGCAGACGGAACTGCCCGAGCGTCGACGTGAGCGATCGATCGGACAAAGAACCCATGCGATTGGAGTTGACAGCGATCCCGAAGAGCTGCCCTAACGAGGACGCCATCTCATCGGCATCGGCGAAGCGAAGTGGTACCACGTAGGTAGCGAGGCCGGCCTCGCCCTGGGGTCGCTCGTCCAGTCGCTTTAGCAGCTCGAGATACTTGGCGACATTGGTGCCGCGATCGATGATGAGCACCGCGTTGTTGCGCGGGACCACTTCGATGCGCGCCTCTTTGGTTGCGACGCGCTTGAGGGCGTCCGCTGCTTCTTCGGCCCGAATGGCTGTCAGCGGAACCAGCTGACTGATCAGGCCTAACGGCGGCGGTGACGCGAGCGTGAATCCGACGCCAACCTCGCCAGGAGGGGGAGCCTTCTCCGCAGGCACGATCTGCACAACGGTGCCACGCTGAATCATCACGAGTCCGTTACCGTCGAGCAGCGATTCGAGGACGGCGATGAGCTCATCTCGCCCAATCACGCCTGCGCTGGAGAACGACGCGCGTTTGTCCGTCGGCACGTCGGTAATAACGACACTGAGACCGATCCCCGCAGCGATGCTACGCAGGACATCGGCGAGCGGCGCGTTGACGAAATCCATCCGCGACTGACGCAGTTGCGGATCCTGCGCGTGGGCCGGCCGTGCGACGAGCAGCACAGCGAGCGCCACGGCGCGTGCAGCGATCAGAGGGCGACGCCGATTCACGGACGGGCCTCGTTAGGTTTGAGATGGAGTACGATGCGTCCGTTCGGACCGTCCAGTGTCACACGACCGGCGTCGATGCGGCGCACGCGATATGTTCCGATCCGCTCGCCGACGCTGTAGAACTTGGGCAAGGAATCGACAGCCGGCGCTACGAGCAGCGCACGCGCACCTAACGCGTCGATCACGGTGCCCATCAAGGACGGCGAGTCCGCGGAGAGCGTGGGATCGAAGGCGATCCCCGGATCACCACCGGCAGCGTCGGGTGCGGCGCTGGCGTCCGTCGCCGGGGCGTAGCGTCGCCCAGGCGCTCGGCGCGAGGCCGCAAACACGTTGTTGGCGACGATTCGTTTGGCCTCGCCTGCGCTCGGCTGCGGTGCGGCAAACATCATTGTGTCGCTCGCTATCTGGCTCTCCGGCAGGGACGACATGA
>CBQVAZ010000027.1:0-15149 GCA_967720205.1 uncultured Gemmatimonadaceae bacterium
TCGATCTGGCAACGCTGATCACGCTGCCGGAGCCACCCGGCCGCGGCACGCGCACTGTGGGTGTGGGGTTGTCGCCCGGCGACGACTCCTATGCGGAGCCGTATTTCTACATCGGCCCCTATCCGCACCCCAAGCCTGAGCTTCTCGAGCCGCTCGGCTCGTTAGGCACGTGGCACACGCAAGGGTTCGTCGCCGCTGTTCTGCCAACGCGCGAGCTCGCGCGATTCGATACTGCTGAGAGCCAGCGCGACGCAGTCGTCAATTTCGCGGACGCCGCCATCGACGCGAGTATAGCGGCTCTGGCTTAGCGATTCGGTCGCGGGTTCAACAGCTTTTACCACAGAGAACACGGAGAACACGGAGGAAAGGTTTAAAGGCAGTTCTCTGTGTTCTCTGTGGTTCAAATGCAGTTGAACGACGCCGTCAGCTTTCGTTACCCATTGCGATGTGGTGGGCCTTTCTCCCGCCACGAGCGACTGTGTGCGGCGCTTTCTCGTGGTCGAGGAGAACGTTCGCCGCATCGACTGACCGCGCCATCAGCGTGCGCGCGCCTTCACGTAGCTCGTCGCTCTTCATCACATAGTCGATGTTGTGCTCCATGTCTTCGGCCGACCATCCACGACTGTGCGCGATGAATGGGAATTGCGGGAAATGGAAGCCAAGCTCGGAGAAGAACATCAGCATCTGACCCGCGACGCCCTGCACGTTGTCCTGACCGCCGGTGATGATGAATGACGCGACCTTGTTCCGAATCAACACGCGGTTCGCGATCGTCACCTGGTTCTGCACGCAGTTGAGTCGCTCGGCCATTCGGAAGTACAGCGAGCTCGCCGTCCCCCACCTGATCGGCGTCGCAACCATGATAACGTCGGCCCAGTGGATCATCGCCTCGTACACCTGATCCAGCTGATCATTCGGATCCATCTGCGTGATGGAGCAGGGCCAGGTGCAGGCATGTGCGCTCTTCGAGTAGTACCCCTCGCAGGGACGAAACGCGAGCTCGGCGAGCCTGATGAGTCGTGTTTCGACGCCTAACGTGTCGCGCGCATAGTCGATCGCGACTTTGAGCAGCGCATCCGACGTCGAGAATCGCGGGTTCTTGACGTCCATGTTCGTCGTCGAGATTCCGGCGACGCGCACGCCTCCCGGCGCACGCTCGAGCTTGCGGGCCAGCGGATGAGGTTCGTGATGGCCGCGCGTTCGCTTGGTCGCCGAATCGAGATCGAACAGAACTCGCCCGTTTTCAACCTTGGCCTGGTAGGCCGGCGCGGCGTCGTCTTCGAACCCTGGCTCGCCCAGTCCTGTCGTCCGGTGGTATTTCCAGTTGTGCCAGGGACAGGTGACATAATCACCGTCGAGCCGCCCCTCGCCTAACGGACCGCCGGCGTGATTACAGACACCGCTAATGACGCCGAACTGACCGTCTTTGTGCGTGACCGCGAGTTTGAGGCGACCGATCTGAATCGGAGTGATGGGCCGGTCGGCGAACTGGGAGGTAGGTCCGAGATCGTGCCAGTTCATAGTCAAAGCTCAAAGGTCAAAGGTCAAAGCGAGCGTTAAATGCTCGAAGGCACCGACGAAGCACAAAGTTCCTCGCTGAACCTGCGCCGTCGAGGCTCGCCTGCTGTGACCTGTGACCTTTGACCTTCGACCTCGCCTACGGATTCAGCCAGTAATTCACCTTAACCAGGAAAATGTTATCCGGCGGCGCTCCGAACAGCGCTCGACGATCTCTACCTAACGAGAAGTCTCCCACAGGCGCCACGTCGCTCCGGCTCTGCTGCCAGGCGAAGAACATCGTCGAGCCCGGACGCCACTCCCAGCGTAGCACGGCATTCCCGCGCAGCGAACGGAAATTGAAGTCGAAATCGGGATTCTGCGCTGTGTACGGAACGAAGTCGTACGTCCGCGCGGCACGAAGCTGCTTGAGCGATCCATAGTCACCGCTCGAAATGAGCGGCTGCATGAACGTCTCGAGCGACAGGCGCGGAGTGAACGTGTAATTGAAGCGAGTCACGAGGGCCACTTCGGTTTGATCCAGCGGCGCGAAGACGTAGCGCCGGCCGAATGTCGGCTTATAGCTCGTGTCGGGCTCGGAAAGGACGAACTGCGCCGTGTTGTGTCTTCGCGCGACGTTCGGCCCCACAGTGAGGTTCCAGCGCGTCGACGTGCGCACGACGGCGCTCAACTGTGCCGTGTAGCTGTAGCCGCCGTATTGGTACTGATCTGTCGAGACGAACGCCGAGCCAGAGAGCGGCTTGCGTCCGTCCGAGGCGACAAACAACCCGACTGAGGTCCACCCGGGACGTTTGGCGATCGGGCCTCCGCGCGTTAGGCGATCGTCGAGTGCGGGGAAGTAAACTTGCGTGAAGCCGTGATAGGTCCAGTAGTTGAGCGTACGCGCAACGAATCCGAAGCCCGCGAACGAAAGGATGCGCTCCCAGTCGAAGTTGTGCTCTGCGCGGCTGAATGCAGTGACGTTCCAGTTTCGAATGTGCTTACCGGGACGGTTTTGCACATAATTTACGTTGGCCTGCACGTCGCGCCTGTCGGTGCGGTACGAGAAGCCGAGGTCGTTGGTCTCGTAGCCGGGACTCGTGAGCGCCGCGCCGACGTCGCCGCGCCAGTGCTCGCCGCCCTGTTTCGACAGCGTCGTGTTCATCGAGTAGCCACCTAACGAGGTCCTGGTGGAATCGAAATCGAGGTGATCGGCGTCGGGACGCTGGAAGAAGTGATTCGACAACCGCTGTGTTCGCGCGATCGCCGCCGTGGAACCTTCCACGCGGCTCCCTTCGATATCGCCGCTCAACGACCATGTCCGATTGGACCACTCGTGGCTGAAATCGAATCCGCCGGCGACCGCAGACTTGTGCATCACGTTGCGCGCGAGATCACTGTCCAGATCGCGTTGCACAGAGGTGAAGACACCGCCGATGAACGTCTGTCCGTTGCGCAGCTCGCGACGCGCGCGCGCGACTGCGTAGCTCGCCAGCGGCTCGGCCGTCGACCTGTCGACGACCTGACGGCCGGGCTGTCCTGGAAGCCCCGGCTCGTTGATCATCGTGCGCGCTTGTTCCTTCGCCGTGAGCGCTGTGAGAACGCCTAACGACCAGCCGCTCACCTTTCCCGAGAGCTTTCCGGCGCCGAGGATCGTCGTGTTCGTGGGGACGTCGACAGCCGAGCCGGGACCGGCGAGCGTCGGGTTGCGTCCGATGCGGCGGCTATAAAAGAGCTGGCCGCCGCTCGTTCCATTCGCGCCAAAGGCGAAGATCTCGCTTCCTTCCACGAAGAACGGCCGCTTCTCTTCGAAGAACGTCTCGTAGACGCCAAGGTTCACGACAGCCGGATCGACCTCGACCTGGCCGAAGTCCGGATTGAACGTGGCGTTCAACGTTAGGTTCGACGACGCTCGGAACAGGAGGTCCAGTCCACCCGCGGTGTAAAACTCTTTGTCCGTGCGGAATGGATTCGGGCCTGGATCGACGTACTCGGCGCGCTGCACAACATATGGCAGCAGCTCGAGTCGCTTTCCCGCTCGCACGTTCTGCACGCCCTCGAGGTGCCCGTATTTCGGCACGCCGCCGCGCTCGGACTTCGGCATGAACGTGGACACCGAGTATTCGTTGCGACGACCGATGATTCGCTCGAACTGGACCCCCCACGTCTGCGCGCTGTCGCGGCTGAAGCGCAGCTGGCTGAATGGAATACGATACTCCGCGGTCCAGCCTTCGCCGTCGCTACTGGTCGCGACGTCCCATACCGGATCCCAGGAATTGTCGTCCTGGTCGATCGTCTTCACCTCGTCGCGCCTAACGCCGACTGGGTTCACGTCGAAGCCGAAGGCTGTCCGGTGATCGTGATAGCTGTCGATCATCACGCCGAACCAGTCGGAGTCGCCAAGGTTCATGTCGCGCCGGCCGAGCCGCGCCGTGATGGGTCCGTTGTCGTGCAGCCTAACGCCGACATACAACGCATCGTCATCGAACAGGACGCGGACCTCGGTACGCTGGCTGGCGGGCTTTCCTTCCTCCGGATCGACCTGCGTGAACGCGTCGGTGACCGAGGCCGCAGCCCATGCCGGCTCGTCCAGCTTGCCGTCGAGCCGAATCGTTCCCGTCGCTTTCGCAGCGCGAGAGGTCGGGAGCGCTCGTGCGGCGGTCGCATCCGTCGGTTGCTGCGCGGCCGCCAGCGAAGAAACCAGTGCGAAAGCCGTGAACAGGCGAGTGGCGGTTCGTACTGCACCAGATGTCATAGCGAGACCTCATTGGGGGCGGCCATTGAGCCGCTCCGGGGCATAATAGTCCCCGCGACTCAGGAGACTTAGATGTCAATTGACCTGCTGGAGTTTCCTAACGCTGGGCTGACCGGCTCCTTACAGCGTTGAGCGCGTTTTAGTTGCGCAGATCGATGTCGCGGAGCAGGGAGGCGAACCTGGGCGACGGAGAAATGGGGTCGAACGCCGGCCGGACGCCAATCCAGATCAGATCCGCCGCGTGGCACTCCCGAGCCGCCTCGAGCGCGTCCAGGGCCTCGTCCGGGCGACCCAATGCCGTCAGCGCCAGACCGCGCAGTACCGGCGAGACGTATGCGCCGGCTGCTCGCTCGACGAGCTCTCGGTAAAGGTCGTTGGCCGCGGGTTGTTGGCCGGCGAGGGCGTGCGCCGCGCTCAGCGCCGCCAGCACTTCGGAGCTGCGCCCGCTCAGCTCGAGCGCTTTACTTAGGGCCGTAATCGCATCGTCAGCGTGGCCCGTTTCCGTGAGCGCCTGCGCTAGAAAGAGGTGCGCCGGGAAGAAGTCCGCGGCCAAGTCGATCGCCGCCGACTGATAGGCGATCGCGGCGTCGTAATCACGCGCGAAAAGCGCGATCTGACCAAGGCTTGCAGTCAGCGCGGGCGAGAGCGGATCCTGACGCAGCGCATGCTCGAGCCGCTCGCGCGCCTCGTTGAGCCGACCCTGCGGGACCAGTACGTACAACGCATACCACTGCGCGGCACTCGGCGGCGCATGGCGCCTCAAGAGCGCGGCCAGAAAGTCACGCTCGGCCTCCTCCCAGTTCCACTCGAAGACAGCGCGCGTGGTGGCGCGTGCCGCCAGCGCCTCGCCGAGCCCTGGTTGTAAGCCGAGGGCTCGCTCCGCGGCCGCCTGCGACGCCGGCATCGCTTCGTTAGGCGCCTTCACGCCGTACACGCCGAGCAAAAGCTCGGCTTCGGCGACGCCGACGTGCGCCAAGGCGAACTCCGGGTCCAGCTCCAACGCGCTGGAGAAGAAGCCGATGCTCTCGCGTAGTCGCGCCGACGTCCGAGCGTTGAGCGCCTGACGGCCACGGAGAAACAGGCGATGCGCATCGATGCTCGCCGTCGGGCCGGTGACCAGCGGCGCGTTCTGAGCCACACTTTCCGGCTGCAGCTGTTCGACGACGGCCCGCGTGATCTGATCTTCGATCTCGAAAACATCCTGCGCGCTGCCGTCGAATCGCCGCGACCAGATTTGCAGTCCATCCGCCGAGTTGGAGAGCCGCACGTTCACTCGGAGACGGTCACCGGCGGCTTGCACGCTTCCGTCGAGAAGGGACGTCGCTCCCATCCTGCGAGCTTTCTCGTGCGCACTGAGCGCCGAGTCACGCAGCGCGAACGATGACGCACGCGATACGACGCGCAGTCCGCTGACATTCGCGATGGCCGTCAACACTTCTTCCGCGATACCCTCGCAGAGATACGCATGACCTGCGTCTGCGGTGAGATCCGAGAATGGGAGGACAGCAACCGTGCGCTCCGATGACGCAGGCGCGATCGCGAATCCGGTGAGATGCTTAGCCGGATCGAGCAGCGATTCCAGCTCTGCGGCGCTCAACCGATCTTCGGGCTTTTTCGCGAGACAGCGCGCGACGATCTGACTCAGCCACTGCGGGATTTCTCGATTGATGGAGCTGATGCGCGGCGCATGCTCCATTGTGTGGCGCGTGAGGATGGCCATGGCATTGTGCCCTTCGAACGGCGGACGCCCCGTGAGCAGCTCGAAGAGCACGCAACCAAGGGAGTAGACGTCGCTCGCCGCGTCACCTTCGCCTAACGCTTGCTCGGGGCTCATGTACAGCGGAGTTCCGGACGCCATCCCAGCTTGTGTGAGCGTCGTGCCGCCGGCGCCTTCGACAGCGCGCGCAATCCCGAAATCGGTGACGACGGCTTCGCCACCTGGGAGCATGATGTTCTCCGGCTTCACATCGCGGTGAATGACGCCGCAGCTGTGGGCGTGGGCTAGCGCACGCGCGACGTCGCGCGCGATGCCGGCCGCCTCGGTGTACTGTAGACTGCCGCGTCCGGCCAGGTGCTCGCGCAGCGTGGGCGCGTCGATGAATGGCATGATGTAGTACAGCACGCCGTTCGCATCGCCCGAATCGATCACCGAAACGATGCGCGGGTGCGTTAGGCGTGCCGCGATGCGGATCTCGCGATGAAAGCGCTCGGCGGCGACGCCGTCCGAGACCTCGGGCCGCAACACTTTGACGGCGACCTGTCGCCCGTGACGCAGATCGGAAGCGAGAAACACGACGGCCATGCCGCCGCGACCGATCTCGCGCACGACCTGATAGTGCGACCCTGTATGGGCGTTGATCTGGGCCGCGAGGTCGGAAGGGGGCGTCTCAGGCATCCTTCAATTTCTGTCGCTTCGCCCGCTCAGACGAAATCTGAAGATTCTTGGTGCGGAATGAATGTCGAGCGCTTGGGCGCTTTGAACCAGAACCAGTAGCCGATCGCGAGGCCCCAGATCGAATACAGTATGTGACCGAAGCCACTGACGACACCGTACTCGCCGAGATCGAAGCGGCCTAACGCGTCCATCGTGCCGATAACCAACATCACCAGGCCGAACAACCAGGACGTGACTTGAATAAACGTAGTTTCCGGCGCTGCACGCATGATCCAGGCGATGCGCAGGGTGAAGATGCCGATCGCGAGAAACGAAATCGTCTTCAAGCCTTCGTCACGCCACGCCTCGGACCAGCGGAACACATAGCTCGCCAGCGACGGATCGCTGTTGTATTCACGCGCGAGCCACAGCGTGCCGAGAAAACTCATCACGGTCGCCGCGATGTCGAACATGAAGCCGCCGACTCCGACGAACAGCGCCGCTTCGTCGACAGCGTAATCTCTGCTGAAGTAGCGGACGAGGTACACACTCAAAGGGACCGCGAGCGCGGACGTCAGGACACCGGCGAACATCGCGCCGCGCCACTGTCCCTGGTGCTGCTCGATGAAGGGGAAGAGGACATTAGGATCGGTGAAGAGGTTCGGCTGCTCGCGCAGGATGGGGAACCACTTGAAAAGGATCCCCAACGCGAGCGCGATCTGAATTCCGATGATCATCGCGAGGAGGCCGGCGATGTAACGCGGCTCGACGGCCGGCTGAGGCACAAGCTTGGGCAAAGGCCGAAGCGGCTGATGCATGGCTACCCTCCTGTTAGGTGGTTGCCGAGCGGGAGGGGCAGGGGGAGAGGCAGAAGGAGGGAACGCGAATAGTCAGCTGACTCGAGAGCGAGGAGCCGCAATGCTGCCTTGCAGTGACTTGGCTTGGGCAGGATTATCTGCGTCCGCTGGAAGGTCCGCCGCCGCCGCCCAATTACCCAGCGCGCCTTTTCACCTTCAGAACCGACATCGAGCTATGAGTGCGCCTCCGACCGCGAGTACGTTCGCAGAGCCGCTGCAGGGCACGTGGATAATGTTCCAGAAGTGGCGGCACTTGCTGTTCGCATCGTGGCCGTTGGCGCCTGACGAGATGCGCCGGCACGTGCCGCCTAACTTCGAACTGGACACGTTCGATGGCAAGGCCTGGCTCTCGCTCGTGCCGATGCACATGGAGGATCTGCACTTTCGATTCTTCCCACCGATTCCCGGGACGAGCGACTTCCCCGAGATCAACGTTCGCACGTACGTGCGAGTGCCTGGCCGCAACGGGAAACCGGACGGACGTGGCGTCTACTTCTTCAGCATCGACGCATCGTGCTGGCTAGGTTCGCTCGTTGCGCGTTGGTTCTTTCACACGCCATACCAGTACGCGCACATGCAGCTCACTGAGCGCGGCACGTACCATCATATGGTGGCACATCGTCAGGCATCGCGGCGCGCGCCCGCGGCCGATCTCGTGGCGACGTATGGGCCGACGAATGAACCGTCGGTGCCTCCGGACGGCTCGCTCGCGGCGTTTCTCGTAAACCGCGATACAGCGTTCGCCGTCTCACGCGGCGTGTTGTACTGGGGACCGATCAGGCACGACCCCTGGAAGCTGGCCGACGCAGAGGCGGAGTTTGAAGTGAACACGCTCGCTGCCGCGGCTGGCATCACGCTTCCAAACGTAAAGCCGCAGCTGCATTACTCGCGCGGCACGAACACCGAATTGTGTTTCGTCGAGCCCCTCCCATCGAAGCCGTAAAAGCAACTGAATGGGTTTTGCTCTTGGCCTTGGTTATCGCCACCAGGACAGAGCAACGACATCAGACCGTGCCGGATACTGACAGATGTTGTTGGACGCGAGCATTCCCGACATCACGGCGGCTTCTACGCACCCCGCGTTGAGCCCGCAGTCTGTCCAGTCACCCGCAAGCGTTAGGTTCCTGAAACCAGATTCGTTAGGCGCCAGGCGATACTTGTCGCTGCCCGGCAGCGAAAGAACGTAGCGCTCGGACGGTTGCACGTTGGCGTGGAAGTACTGCGAATCCAGGCGTGCGATGTTCTCGTGACGCCCGGGCCGGCCGTCGACGAGCAGCTCCCAGCGGAACGTGGGGACCGGGAACTTCGTCATCGCGTTCGGAAAGAACGTGCTGATTTCGCTCTCCAGCAGCGTGCGTGCGCAATCCTTTGCCTTGTCATTCTCACGGTCCTGATTCAGCTGACCGCACTCGGCTTTGGGCCCGACAGGCGTCATGGGCAGCGGTGGCTCGTCAGGCATGGGACCACAGAAGTACGACAGCTGCATCGGGTAGTCCGTGGCGCTGACGCCCTCGTTAGGGCCACGTTCACTCTCGGCGGGCCGATTCGCCTCGTGCGGCGGCCGAATGTGCCAGTTCTCGCGGTGCAGCAGGTACGACATGTCCGCCCACGTATCCAGGTATGTGATGTCGTAGGATGAAATCAGCGGTCGCTGCATGAGCGCCCAGCCGAGCTGTGACGCGGTTTCGTTCATCCAGAATTGCGCGCTGAGCGTCTTGTTCGTGAGCACGTTGTGCACCATGTCGCGCCACTTGTCGTTGGCGCGAATGAGATCACCGCAGAGATACGGAACTGCACCTAACGAAATGGCCATCACTGCTTCGTCGAAGTCGCGGCCCGCCTCGAGCTCGATCCGTTCGACAGGTTCCCACTTGGCGCAGTAGTCTTCGAGGTTGATGCCTTGTGCCTTGAGCTGCTCGCCCTCGACGAGTTGATCGTACAACGGCGTACTGGGCCAGCACGGCAATCCTTTGATCGTCACCAGCGGGTCGTAGCCGCCGCGCGCCTCCTGCTCGGGCTTTACGGTTGCCTGACGAGCGATCTCGATCGAGGTGAGTGAGCGTCCGTCGGCGGAGTGCAGCGCCTCCACTCGATGAAAGAGCTTGATCTTGACGCCGCGGCTCCGGAGCACCTCGTACATCGGCGCGAAGACGACGTCACCCATGCCGGCCTGCATGCGCCAGACAGCGGCGCCCTTGTACGTCGCATATTGACGGATGCCGCAGTACAGCATGACTCCGGCTTCGCACTTCGCGTTAGGCGGAAAGGGAGCGCCAGGAGGCGTGCGGTTGTCGCCGTTCTGGTAGGCGAACATGCCGTCGTAAATCCCGCGCAGCCACTCAGAGTTCACCATGAAGCCGCCGTCGTCGATGCAGAAGCGCGCCAGCCAATCGCGAAAATCGATGCCGTTCTGCGATTTGAAGCCACGCTCGAAGACTCGGTTCTTGTAGAAGCCGTGCAGCGTCGCGTAGATGGCGTTGGCGAAGAGCCAGTAGTGCCGCTCGCCGGTTCCCTGAATCGTGCCGACGCGGTGCTTGATGCGTGCCCAGCGCCAGCGGAGAAATAAGCGGGATATGCCTAACGCGATTCCCTCGCCGAGCCTGAGGAGAAAGGCGAGAATGGCGACGTGCGAAAAGAGCCATATGAGCGCGCGGAAGATGGCATCCTCGAACGGGCTGCCTTTCCGCTCCGCACCCGTTGGTCCCTCGGACGAGCCAGGCGGGAGACCAGGGTCCTGCGCGCCGGTCGGCGAGGGCTGCGTGTGCGGACCGTGATACAGCAATGTGTGCATCAACTCGAATCCTTCGCGCGCGTACTCGTGCAGCGGCAGCAATCCGCCCGATCCTGGGACAGCATCGTTGAGCGGAAATGCCTCGAGCCACGTGCGCCACTGCCCCTGCGTAAAGTCGAGCGTACCACCCGCGGTATGCGGCTTGAACGCGTCGCTCCACCGCGCGAGCGGCGCGTCAGGCGGACGATTCAATTCATCGTAGACAGTCTGGATTTGACGGAACGCGTTGTCATAGCAGCCGAACCAGACGTGAAGTCCGTGCTCTTCGATGCGATAGTTGTACGCGGGATCCATGTTGCGGCCACTCGCCCCCTTTCCACCGAGCCGCCAGCCCATCTGGTAGAGCGTGACGTCGTAGTCGTCGCGCCGAGGATTTTTCGGGTCGCTGAGGTTGAGTGCGGTGATCATTCCGCCCACGCCGCCACCAAGAATCACAACGCGTTTCTTCGCGGGACGCGGCGCTTCGGCCATGGTCAATTTCCTTGGCGCAGACGCACTGCGCGCGCCAGTTCATGTTGGGTGCCTAACTGTTCAAACGCGGTCGTCGCGAGAGTCAACAGTTCGGCGCGGCTGGAGTCGTTAGGTGGGAGCTCGCTGGCCCATTCAAGTCGCGCACGAGCCGACTCGTAAGGCACGTGATCGCGCTCGGCGCGGGCAATCGCACGTGGCCATCGCTTGGTTGCGCGTGTGGCATGCCCCTCTCGACGCGCCAGCGCCGCGTCCAACAGCAACGCGCGAGCTTTATGCACGCGCGACATCGTGTTCGCGTTGCGCGCGAGCAAACGCCATGCTTTGCGCGCCAACGGTCGCAGCGACGCGTCAGCGATGCCCGCATCCTCCAGCGCCATCACGGCTTCCACCATGCACGCGAACCCCTCGATCGCGAGGTTGCTGATGCCCAGTTGATCGAGAAGCGGCGCCACTGTGCGGAGCGTGTCCCTCGCGGCCGCGAAATCGCCTGTGCGCGCAAGCGCCAGCGCGCGGATGCCTAACGTACATACGCGCTCGGCTAGGTTCCCACCGCGCTCGTGGAGCCGCGCGGCCTCGCTGAGCTGCCGCGCGGCCTCGTCGGTATCATTGCGCGCGACGGCGACCAGGGCCAGCTGATTGCGCGCCAGCAGCTGCGACTCCACATCCTCGCGCGATTGGGCAGACGCGAGCTGCTCCCGAGCGGCTGCGGCACTCTCCGCGTAACGTCCGCAGTAGAAGTGCCACGTCGTCAGGAAATACGTCACTTCCTCCCAGCGGCGGCCGTCGCCCAGCTCGCGCAGGATGCGACGCGCCTCGTCCAAAGGCTGCTGAGCTTCATCGACATTGCAGTTCAGCACACGCACGGACGCTTCCACCAGATAATTCCAGCCGAGCGCTCTGAAGTCACCGGCATCGCGCGCCCGTTTTCGCGCGTACTGGATGTACCAGTCGCCGATGCGGCGGATGGGCACGATGTTGAGCCAGGCGCCGCCCAAGTTGGTCATCGCGAGCGCGAGCAATCCGGCGTCAGCGGAATATCGCTCCGCGACATTGGCCGAGTACCAGTTCGCGTAGAGACCGCCTAACCAGTCGCCCCGGACAAAGTACGGCGTCGAGAGAAGCTGATAGATATCGGCGCTGTCCAGCGCCGCTTGGCGGTCGCCGATTCGCGAGAGCCAACCCGGTCCGACAAGGCGGTGGCCCATTTGGATCAGCACGTGGCCGAGCAGAGCGAATGCCATGCGTCCGCGTCCGGGCTCGGGCCTGCCCAATAATCGCAGCGCTTCGCGCATCGCGGCATAACCACCGTCAATGTCGCCCGTACCCAGTCGCGCCCTGCCTAACAAGCGCGACCACTTCACCTGTCGCGGCGGTGGCGCGACGTCCGCTGGCAACGTCGAGCGGTGCTCCCGCTGCATCTGCTGCGCCTTCGTCAGGAAGGAGATCGCTTCGGCATTGGCGAAGAGATTCGTCGCCTGCTCGCCGGCCAGCTCCAGATAGTCGAGCGTGCGCGGCACGTCGCCGGCGACTTCCCAGTGCCTGGCGAGGGAGGGGAAGTGCGGGGCGAGGTCGCGACTCTCCTCGCGCTCGATCCATTCGGCGACAGCACGATGCAATCCCTTTCGGTGCGCAAACAACAAACTGTCGTAGACGACTTGCTGCAGGATGGCGTGTGTGAACGTGAACGCCGGCCGGCCATCGATGACGTCCGAGCTCGTTAGGCCGCGCTGCTCCAGCGTCGCTAGCCAGACGCCGAGCGATTCGCGCGGTGGAGCCGACGGATGCACATCTCGCAACGCCTCGACGGGAAACCGCCGGCCGAAGACGCTGGCGACTTTGACGGTGAGCTGCTCGTCGGGCGAGAGCCTGTCGATGCGGCTCGCCACGATCCCTTCCACAGTCTCTGGATACTCGGCCAGCGCATCTTCATTGAGACCGCTCGCGAGTGTGCACTCGCCGCCGCGCACGAGGATGTGCCCCGCGTCGAGCATCGCCAGCACGAGCTCCTGGACGTAGAGTGGGTTCCCCTCAGCGCGCTGGCGGATCGCGCGCGCTACGGCTGGCGGCAACGCGCTGACGCCCAACCGCCGACTCGCGAGGAGAAGCGCGTCTTCCGCTGGCAAGGCGCCTAACGGGACGTGCATCGTGTGTGGCTCCTGCAGTAAACGGCGATACTCCGCGGCGACCGCGGCATCGTGCTCGCTCGCCGGCCGGGCCGTCAGCACGACTCGCAAGCCGGAAACGCGGCGACGTACGTCGCGCAGCAACGCCCACGATGCAGAGTCGAACCAATGCAGATCCTCGAACGTCAACATGAGCGCGCTGTCTCTGTTGGCGTGGTTGAGGAGATCCGCCACGAGCATGCGCGTGCTGTTCGCTCGCACGTCGCCCGTCATCTGTGCCGTCAGCTCGTTGTCGGGGATGTCGAGCCGCAGCAGCGGAGCGAGGAGCGGCGCGCGACGCGTCGCCTCCGGACCGAGCTCCGCGAGTCGCGCCATGAGCGCATCTCGTGTTGCCAGACCCGATCCCGCCTCGCTTCCGAGCAGCGCGCGCAGCACGCCAACCCACGCGTGATAGGCCGTCTGGCGGCCGACAGCGTCTGCCCACCCGGCGAGCACACGCACGCCCTGCGCGCGCTCGACGATCGCGCCTAACAAGCGGCTCTTGCCGATGCCAGCCTCGCCGTCGATGATGGCTGCGAACGACGTCTCGCGCGCCTCGCCGAGCGCGGCTAGCAGCGATTCGAGCTCGCGGTCGCGGCCAACCAATTCGCCGGCGTGCTCGCTTCGTCGTGTGGCGGCGTCGTCACGGCGAGCGACGAGCTCTCGCAGGGCCACGGGCTCGGCGCGTCCTTTGACCTGAATGGTGCCGCGGGCGACGAGTGTGAAGGCGGCGTCGCGCTTGATGCGGTCACTGACGAGGATCTGGCCCGCCGTCGCGTGCGCCATGAGGCGAGCCGCGAGGTTCACTGTGTCGCCTAACGCGGCATAGCTGTGGCGGCTGGGTGCGCCGAAGAGCCCTACGAAGGTACGACCGCGGCTCAGACCGATGCGCGTCGTCGCGATGCCCGGCGATTGAGCCGCGACTTCGCGCAGTTCGAGCGCGGCGGCCATGGCGCGCTCGTCGTCGTCGTCGTGCGCCACCGGAACGCCGAAGGTCGCGTAGAGATGGTTCCCCTTGTCGCCGGCGACGACCTGCTGCAGCTCGCCACCGTAGTACCTAACGACTTCGGCCGACTTGCTGACAAAGGCGTCCAAAGCGGCGCCGGCGTCGTCAGCGTCGACGTCGATCCCCTCGAAATGCAGAAAGAGCGGGATCGCGGAACGAAACTCTGCGAGAAACGACTGCTCGCTGGTTAGGCGCTCGAAGACGGCTGCCGGCAGCCATGGCCTGAGCTTGACCGGTTCGACTGTCGTCTCCTGCGCGGACCAGGGAGACGTCGCTGCGGCTGTCTCCGCGCCAACGATAGCGACGTATTCGCTGCTCGGCTCCGCATTCGAGACCGCGCGCACGGGCGCTTGGCTCAGTATCTCATGAGAGACGACAACCTCACCAGGCCGCGCTCGGCTCGCCGCATTTACCGCCCGATCGACCGTCCTTCCCGCCAATAAGTCGTAGAGCCTAGCAGTCTCCGATCCAAGCACAAAACGCCGGACGCTCCCTGCCGCGATACCAATTTTGAGCGCGAATGCGATCGAGCGGCCATTCGCGGCGCGCAGCTGCGTGAAGGAATCGACGGCGCGTTGCAGCGCAAACGCTGCATGAGCGGCACGCGCGCTACTCTCGTCAGGCACCATACCATCGCCCGCGTCGAACCAACACAGCATCGCATCGCCGATGAACGTCACGACACTTCCGCCCCACGAATGCACCCGGGCCGTGAGCTTTTCGAATAGACGGCTCATATGAAGCGAGAGCTCTTCAGCGCCACGCCGCGGCCCGAGCTCGTTACCGAGCGTCTCAACGAGTGTCGTGAAGCCGACGAGATCGGCGAAGAGCACGGCGCCCAGCGCTCGTGTCGGCAACTCACGCCCAGCGGCGATCGCAATTCGTCTGTCGATCGCGAGGAAACCAGCGAGCGACTGCTGGAGTGTTACCTGCGCGCCAGCTTGCGCCACAGCTGCAGGAAGAGAATCGTTAGGCGGTGGCGCAGGACGACGTACCACGGCCGCGGGATGCGCGTCGGATAAACGGGCTCGCCGTCGATCACATACGTACACAACTCGGGCCGGTCGGCCCACTTCGACGCCTCGATATACAGCGGCGTCAACTGCGGCAGAATGCAGATGTCATCCAGCAGAATCACCGCGAATTCCTCGAGCGAGTGAGCCCTGTGCATCACGTGGCGCACGTCGCTCGGCGTGAGCGGATAGTGCTTCGGATAGAAGTCGGGGAGGTGCACCA
>CBQVAZ010000028.1:0-14948 GCA_967720205.1 uncultured Gemmatimonadaceae bacterium
ACGCCGACGGGGCCGATCAGGGTCAGTGGCTCCGTTCGCTGCGGCAGCTGTCCCCATTTCCACGCGACAATCAGCGCCACGAAATCGATTGTGTGATCCGAATGGAAATGAGTGAGCGCGACATGCGTGATGTCTTTCCACGCGTGATCCAGCGCAGCGAGGCGGTGCGTGATACCACTGCCGCAATCGATCAGCAGGCGCACCGGAGGCGCGTCGACAAGGATTCCCGTCTGCACGCGATCGGCGTAGGGCGACGCCCCGGCCGTACCAAGGACCGTGACGCGCATCAGCGGCCGCGAAAGACGGCGCGCTTGTAGCCTTCGAAGGCGACCGTCTTGAGCCTAACGAGATAGACGCCGGTTGGCACGAGGTTGCCGCGATCGTCCGTGCCGTCCCACGCGAAGGTCGGCTCGCAGCCGGACTCGCCACCGATTCCGCGTCCGTAGCGCCCCGCGAGGAAGCGATCCGACGCTCCCGGCGAAGGTATGATCGTACGCACCAGGTTGCCGCGGATGTCGTGAATCGTTAGGCGAACCCGCGTTTCTTTGTGAATGTCGAACCAGATGCATGTCGACGCGGAGCTCGTCGACGGAAATGGATTCGGGAAGTTCTGATACAGCAGCGTCACCATTGGCACGCTGAGATCGGCAATGACGAACGTTCCGGCGCTGCGCACTGTCGTCGTATCGGGACCGGAAAGGCGTGCGGTCACGCTCCAGCGGTATGATGCGTTGAATTCCAGGGCTCGAGGTAGCACGAACTGCGTCTCGCTGAGGTTGGCGTAGCGGAGAATCTCGCGTGTGGCGACGTTCTCGACAGAGAGGTCGAAGCGCCAGGGCCCTGGAGGAGTCGCGATCTGCGCCGCGCGCCAGAGGAACGTCGGACGGCGCGTGAGTAGCGTGACGCCGCCGAGTGGGTTGGGTGCCACCAGTCGTACCCATGGCGCGCTGATCTTCGGGCCGGTCACGGGGGTTGTCACAGTCACACCGCCGTTAGTCGTCGCCCTGCCGCGCCAGTAGATCGGAATCGCGTGGGGAAGGGGACGCAACGGTACGAAGCGAGCGCTGTCACCGATTGCACGGTCGAAGTACGTGAGCTGCCCGAAGTCGGATCGGTTGCTCAGCTCGATCATGACGACGAGGGGGCGCTCGTTAGGTGTCGCCGAGTCGGCGCTGACGCTGAACGTCGGTGTCGCCGAGAGGAGCGTGTCTTCAGCCGGTCCGCTGACAGTTACGCGTGGCGTGGTCCGGGAGACCGTGAAAGCGCCTGCCCCGACCGCGACCAACGCGCAAGATCCAGCCAGCGCGCTGAGCGCGCGGCTCACGCGCTAGCCGCGACCGGCTCGAATTCTATCCCGCCACCGGACACTTCGGGCTCCTCGCTGTCGTCCACGCCCGCGCCGCGCATACGCACGCTCACGAGCGAAGAGACGCCGGGCTCCTGCATCGTCACGCCATACACTGAATCTGCTGCTTCCGTCGTCGTGCGCGGATTGTGTGTGATGACGATGAACTGTGTTTGCTTTTTGAACTGCGTCAGCATGCGCACGAAGCGGCCGATGTTCGCGTCGTCGAGAGGCGCGTCGACTTCGTCGAGCAAGCAGAACGGGCTTGGCTTCGTCAGGAATATTCCAAAGAGCAGTGACAGCGCGACAAGCGCGCGCTCACCGCTGGAGAGCAGGTGGATGCGTTGTGTGCGTTTACCGCGCGGCGATGCGTGAATCTCGATGTCGCAGTCGAGCGGCAAATCGGGGTTCTCGAGCTTGAGCTCGCACTCGCCACCACCGAAGAGCGACATGAAGATCTCGCGGAAGTGGCGCTGAATCTCCGCGAACGTGGAGAGGAACATCTCGCGCGCTGTAACGTCGATCTCGCGGATCGCGACGAGCAGCGAATTCTTCGCGTCGTGCAAGTCGTTGCGCTGCGTCGTTAGGAAATGGAGGCGTTTCTGTTCTTCTTCGTGTTCTTCGATGGCCAGCGGATTCACGGGTCCCAGCTGCTCGATTTGGTTGCGCAGTGCATCGGACTCGGTGCGCAGTGTCTCGTCGTCGATGTCGAGTGGCTGGAATTGATCGAAGAGCTGCTGCAGCGGTCTTCGCCATTCGGTCTCGAGTCGCTCGCGAATCATCGAACGGCGCCCGGACAGTTCGCTGAAGCGCAATTCCGCGTGGTGTAGGGCATCTGTCGCGGCTTGCGCTGCTCGGCGAGCGTCGTCCAGGGCATGCTCGGCAGATGTCAGCTCGGAGTCGGCGCTGTGCACGCGCTCTTCGGCGGACTGGACGCGACCCTCGGTGTCGCGCAGGACCGCCGCCTCGACCTCGAGCTCGCCGCGCTGGCTCGTTATGCGTCGCGCCAGCTCCTGATCTGCGTGCGTCAGCGATTGCAGCTCGGTCTCGAGCGATGAGATCCGCGACGTCGCGGCCTGGTGCTCTTCGCGCAGGCGTGTGACGCGATCTTCAGCTACCTGGAATCGCGCCTGCGCCTGAGCGAGCGAGACCTGCGTTGCGGATCTCTCGTCACGCGCCAGCTCGAGACGGCGTTCGGCTTCGACAACTGCAGCACGTTCACTCGCCACTGTCGCTTCCGCGGACTCGATGACGGCCGCAGCTTCGGCATCGTGCGCGTCGAGCGCACTGAGCCTCGCGAGCAACGCTGTGCGGTTCAGCGTTAGGTTGTCGGAGAGCTGTGATGCGTCGTCGGCGTCGCGCTGGACGCGCTCGCGCCTGCGCTCCACTTCGCCGCGCGTGTCGATGGCGCGTCGATGATCTGTCTCGGCGCTCGATGCCAGCTCCAGCGCCGCCGCGAGCTGACGTTCAGCGGCTTCCAGCGCCAGCCGAGCACTTTCCGCGGTCGTGAGCGCATTGGCGCGAGCTGCGTTGTGCGCATTGAGATCGGCGCGCAGCGCGAACAGCTCGGCGCGCCGGCGAAGCGGACCGGGACCACCGGCGGGACCAGGGAGCCAGATCGCACCGCGTGAATCGACAAAGGCAGCGCCATTGGCGAGTGGTCGAACGCCGGCGAGCAGCGTCTTGACCCACGCTTTCGCCGTTTCCGTGACATCCAGCGAGTGCGCCAGCTCGGCCGCACCTAACGAGCTGCTTGCCGTGGCATCGAGCGGCAGCAGCAGGAGCGGACCGGGCGCCGTCGCGGCATGCCACTCGCGCACTGCTTCGGCCACATGAGCGTCGCGCACGACGATCGCGTGAACCGTCATGCCGAGATAGCGCTCGACGAGTGACGCCAGCGTCGGCGACGCCGAGATGAAGTCGGACAGTGGGCCCAACACGGCGCCTTCGCCGAAGCGGGCGCGGTCGCGCAAAAGGCGAGCGGAGGCCGGCGCGAGGCCGACGCGATCGCGCTCCAGCGCTTCGAGCCCGCTCACTTTGCCCTCGAGCGACGCGAGGATCTCCTCGGCGCGCGCCAGCTCGGCTCGCGCTGCTGCGTCTTCCTCGCGCACCGTGCGCGCTCGCTCACGCGCGACATCGCGAACCTCGCCGGCGGCGCGAGCTGCGGAGCGCGCGACCTCGACCATCTCGGTCGCCGCTTCCAGCTCACGCGTTAGGCTGCTCAGCGCATTGGCCAACTGTCCGCGATCGGCGGCGAGGCGCTGAGCGCGATGCTCCAGCTCCGCCAGCTCGCGCTTGGTGGCCTCGCGCTCGTGCTCGAGGCGGTGCGCGTGGTTGATGGCCTCACGCCCTTCGCGTTCGGCTGCTTCCAGCGCGGCGCGCGCCGCGAATACGGCGTCGCGGGCGCCGGCTTCGACGGCGTTTTGCTTCGTTAGGTCGGCCTCGACCGATCGGATTGCGTCCTGGATCGTGCCAAGGTCCGCGGCGGCTCGCTCGCGATCGCTGACGAGACGCTGCCCGAGCACCGTTCCGTGCTGTCGCTCGGCTTCGGCGCGCTGACGCTGCGCATCGGAGCTGCGCTGCCGCTCTTCTGCGACGGCGATGTCGGCGCGCAGAGTCTGGACGCGCTCTTGTTGCTGCGCGAGCAGGCGCACGAGCTCCGTCCGTTCGGCGTCGGCGCTGGCGCGTCCCTCGTGCGCCAGATCGCGGGCGCGTTCGGCCTCGAGCACTCGCGCTTCTGCGTTAGGCGTGCTCTGGCGCAGCTCGGCGACGCGAAGCTCCAGCGCAGCGAGCTCCTGTTGCCACGCAGCCATTTCACGTGCGGCGAGCGTCAGGTCCACGGCGAAGCGGCGCGCATTCATCTCGGCGAAACGCTCCGCGCGCTTGCGTTGCCGCGCGAGCGAACGGACCTGCGTTTGCACTTCGCTGATCAGATCGTCCAGGCGCGCGAGATCGAGGGTCGTTTCCTCGAGTCGACGTTCCGCGCTGCGCTTGCGATCACGATACAGACCGACACCAGCCGCTTCCTCGAACAGTTCGCGCCGTTCGTCAGGTCTGTCTGACAAAAGGGCGTCGATCATCCTGGCTTCGATGACGACGCCCGCTTCGGCGCCTAGGCCGGTCCCTCGTAAGAGATCGTGGATGTCACGCAGCCGGCAGACGGTGCCGTTGAGCAGATAGTCGCTCTCGCCCGAGCGCGAGAGTCGGCGTGCGATGACGACTTCGCGGAACGCGACCGGGAGCAGGCCTTCGTCATTCTCGAAGGTGAGCGCGACCTCGGCGACGTTGACTGGCCGGCGCGCCGACGAGCCCTGGAAAATGACCTCTTCCATCTTCGCGCCGCGCAGCATGCGCGCGCGCTGCTCGCCGAGCACCCAGCGGACGGCATCGGAGACGTTGGACTTCCCACAGCCGTTAGGCCCTACGATCGCGGTGACGCCTGGGTCGAAGCGCATCACCGTGTGATCCGCAAACGACTTGAACCCGATGAGCTCGAGTTTCGTTAGGCGCACCTAATAGGGTCCTCCGACTCGATAGGCAAGAGCCGCGTTGATGTTGGCGGCGATGAGCGTCCCTCGCATCCGCTCGGCATCGAGCGGTGACTCGAAGGCCCCGACATAGATCCGTACAAGGTCGTTGCTGTCAGCAAGGCCGTACGCAGGGACTCCTCGTTGGCGATAGGTCTCGACGAGCTCACGCGCGAGCCCGCTCCGCGTCGAGTCTATAACGAAGGCGAATGGTGCACGAATGACCGCGCCAATTCCAGTGGTGCCTTCAAATCTCGTGCGCATCGAGTCGACAAAGGCGGCGGCATCGCTCGCGCGCGCGAAAGCGCCTAACCGGACGCGATACCAAACTGCGGCGCCTTCATTCTGCTGCACGGGAACGAATGTGGCGACGTGAATCGCGGAGCTCCACGTGCGCATCGCTTCGAACGCGCCGAATGTCGTGTTCGCGGCACTCGCTTCGATGCTGAATGCTGCTGCACGCGTCGAGTCGAGCGGGTTCATCACCGCGCGCTCATCTACATACGCTGTACCGGCTGCCGATACCGTATCCACAGCCGCGCCGCCGAGGGATGTTTGTGATCTGCGATTCGCGAACGCGAAGTATCCAACCACCATGAGCACCGCGGCCGCGACGAGACCGATCGCCGTTGTCGTCCACGCGACCGGACGCTCGTTATGCTTGGGCCGCTCGTGATGCCGCTTGGGCGGCGGCTCGACGACTATCGGCGCTCGGTGAACGTGCGGCATTGCCGCAGCAGGCGTTGCGGGCGTGCGCCTAACGGCCCGAGTGACTTCCGCCAGTACTTTCGAGTTCGAGGCAGTCGTGGTGGGCGTATCGACAGTCACCACGCCGTCCACGACGTCGAGCAGGGGACGGATACTCGCCGCGTTCGCCGGCAATGCCAGCAGCAACAGCGCATCGGCGTCGTGGAATTCGGCTGCGAGGCGGCGCCAACGTGGGTGCTCCAGCACCTCGGGCGTGAGCGGAGTGTCGTAGCCAGGCGGGACAACCAGAAGGTTGCCTACCTTATCGGCGTGGCGGGCGGCGTAGCCTAGCGAGACGCCATGCTCGATCACATCGCTCACACCGGTGAGGTCGCCGTCCCCCACGAGTTTTGTGATAGCACTGCCTTCTTCGAAGAGATCGCAGAGTACGACACGGCGCCGCTGCGACTGCGCGCGTGCGAGTCCCAGCGCGACCGCGGCTGTGGAGGCTGGATCGACGCCTAACACCGCGGCAATAGAGACGCCGGTGAGGGACGGCGCGGCGCGTTGACCGGCCGATTCCCATAACGAGGCTGCTTGTGGCGCTATCATCACCATTACGGAACTCCGTCGTAGACCCAGTATTGCCGTCCGGAAGACTTCCCCACGCGCTCGGCGTCTGCCCGTGTTCGATACGGACCGAGCACGACACGGAAGACGTTCGTTTCGCCGGATCGGCCAGGCACAACATGCGCTCTTTCGCCCTCAACCACTATTTCGCTGGCGACCGAGCGTGCCCGTTCCTCTGAGAGCACGACGGCGAAGGAGACCGTCCAGGCCGTCGAGGAAGGCGCAGGTGGCGGGGTGACGCGGGCGGTATCGATCCGCGTTGGCGGCGCGGTGGCTGCGGCGCGTTTGGCCGAGTCGGCGGCTCCTCCTATGAAGGCGATACGTGCGGTGTCACCTAACGCGGCCGCCATGACGCTATCCTGCCCCCGCCAAGAGAACTGCACCGGTTGGTCGATGCCTTGCGCGCGTGGCCGGAAGCCGTTCCACAGCATGAAGTACCAGACGTCGTTCGCGCCGCCTTTCGCTCGACCCACTTCCTCTAGCTTCGTCGGGTCGACGAACACCACATCAGCACCACGCACCGTCGCGATCGCCCCGTCGGCCCCTACGGCCGGCAGGTCGTCGCGCCACTTGCTGTCGATCGCGCCGAGGTAGCGGTTGGAACCTGTGGAGATGACCCAGGTGGTGTCGCCTAACGTGGAACGCGCGAGAAGATATCGCCCGAAGCTGTCCATGCGCAGACCGGAGACGACGCCCGGAACGCGGACGCGCGCGACAACTTCGTCGTTATAGCGGTCGTAGACGTCGATCGCGTCGCTTTGCGTGACGACGTAAATCCGGTCGCCGCTTGGCGTCGGTGCGAGCGCCGTGATCTCGCCCGATATGCGCGTGTCAGCGACTTCGCGCAGATTCGACGTGCTCACGGCGTGCAGTTGGCGGCCGACTGAGAAGTACACGCGGTCGCCGACGTCTGTGCGAGCGACGTGGTCCGGCCGCTCCAGCTCGAGCGAATCGAGCCAGCGGCTGTCCGGCGGGCGCACCCGCATAACGAGTGTTTTCGAATCGCCATCATCGAAGAGCACGAGCAGCGTGCCGTCTTCCTGCGGGAGCAGATCGCTGATCACACGATTCTTCACCGAGAGCGTCCAGTCGCCGGCGGGAGTGAAACGCACGATGTCGCTCTTCCCGGAAACGCCAAAGACCGCCCAGCCGTCGGCCGTAGCCGCCGACGTGACGCGCTTTCGCGTCGCGGGGCGCACTGACCCGAGCCGTAGGTCGATCCAGCCCGCCATGCCGTTGGTATCCGCGTAGGCCAAGAGGCCGTTTTCATGGTCGAACGCCATGAGCGACGAGACGGCCGGGACGAATTGCGCGGAAGTCCAGACGGCTGAGTCGAGCGCGGGATAGCGGTACGCTCGTGCCTTACCGCCCTTTCGAGCGACGCGCACCACTATGGGGTCGGGCCCGGCGAACGACCCTTTTGTCAGCGGGCCTTCGCCACTGCCGCGGCCGCATGCCGTGAGAGCGACGAAAGCGCACAGGAGGGCGCGAGCTCCGAGGCGCGCTGAGTGTGGCGAGAACAGCTGAGGCACAATCAAAAGTACCGCTGGAAGGCTTTCCTCGCCTTACACCGCACAAAGGTCTAAGGTCTAAGGCACAAGGTCGAAGACCGAAGGAAAAGCGGTCGGCCTTGGGCATCCCCAGAACCGACCGCTTCGCTCTTCTTAGACCTTCGACCTTGAGCCTTCGGCGTCGAACTCGGTTTTTAGAAGGACGTGCCGAGCGTCCACATCCAATATCCCTTGCGGTTTGGTCTGTCGAGCGGAATCGCGTAATCCCAGCGCACGAGCGCGAAGCCAAACAGATTCAGCCGAATCCCCGAGCCGTAGCTACGCAACACATAACGCTGCTTCTCATCGTCGTAGTCCGCCGGCCTACGCAGCGAAATCGACTGACCACTGCGCCATGCGATACCAGCGTCGAAGAAGAAGAGGCCGTCGACAGGCGGTAACGCGATCGGGATGACTCCAAGCTCGAAGCGCCTGACGAGTGGGAAGCGCAACTCGAAGTTCGTGAACGCTACCCGACTCCCGAGCAGTTCGGTCGCGCTGCAATTGTCGTTGCTGCCTAGAAGTCCGCCGCAGAGCTGCGAGCGGAACTGCTCACGATCGTAGCCGCGCACGAACTCTGGCCGCCCGATGTACTTCGGGAAGATGAATTCGTCGCGCCCTGCGCTGATGCTCGCCTGCCCGCGATAGGCAAACGTCAGGAAGTTGAAGAGGATCGGGAAATAGTGGCGGAAGTCGCCCTGATATTCGGTCCAGCGCAACTGCCCGAGAATCGGCTCGACCTGGAAGCGGTAACGACGTCCCGAAATTGGTCCTGTGTATCCGTAGAGCGTGTTGTCGAAGACGTACGCGAGGAACGGCGACGCGTAGTTTTGCGTCGAGAGGTCGACAATGCTGTCGTATTGGAACTGACTGGCGATCCCCGCCGAGTAGTCGACGTACTGAGTTCCGAACGCGATCGAGCGCGAGAAGGACGCGAGTTGGAGACCGTACTCAACCCGCGCAAAACGATTCAGCGGATACGTCGCGCCGGCGAAGCCGCGCCGCGTGATGTAGCGCGAGATCTCGTACTTGTCCGCGAAGATCGCTGCGCCGGCGTTGCTGACGGGTTCTTCGCGGAAGTCCGTGAGAATGAAGAGCGGTTCCTGAGCAGCGCCGACGGAGTACTGATTGCGGCGCGCGAGGTTGGTGTATCCGGCGAAGAAATACCCTTCGCTCAGCCGTCCATTGATCGCCGCCGAGACGGCCAGCCGGTTATTGCCTAACAAGTCGCTGAAGACGAGCGTCGTGCCGCCGAAGACGCTGCGTCCGAAGTTATCGGGCGAGTAGCCGATGCTCGGACGCGCGATGTACTCCGCCTGCAGGCCGCTCTTGTACTGGTACTCCTTGAACGTCGCGGGATCCGGAAGCGCGAGGCTCGCGCTGTCGAGCAGCTGCGCGACGCTCACTGGTCCCGTCAGGTTCCGCTCAGCGGCCGCCGGTACTTGCGACGACGGTCGCACGCCGGTGGCGGCGCGATAGAGCGAAACCGACGTGGTATCCTGTGCCGGAGCGCGAGTCGTGTCGCCGCTCGCCAGACGCCGTGCCTCCTCGATCGCTCGAAGCATGTTCGCCGAATCGACCTTCGCCGCTTCAGCCTTGCCGCTGGCGGTGGGAAGAGCCGACGCGATGACAGGCTGCGACGGAGGTACGTACGGCTCCTTCTTGAGGTGGCGCGGGTTCGAAATGCCCCAGACCGTGTAGTCGCCGTTCTCGTAGTACGTGAACGCCAGCTTGTCTGCCTGACGAGCCCACGTGATGGCGGGGCTGTATTCCGTGATGGCTCCGACGGCGCCGACGACCTTCGTGAGCTGGAAGTGCTTATGCCCTTCGAACTCGTACAGGAAGATGTTCGGCGTGCCGGCTCGGTCGGAGATGAAGGCGATCGACTTGGCGTCCGGCGCCCACATCGGGTTGAGGTTGAGTCCCCCCTGACCTGGCAGCACGTCGATGCGCAGCGTCGTTAGGTCGATCGTGGCGATCTGCCACAAGCCAAACTTGAGCAGGTCGATATCCGTGTCTTCTCCGCGGTCCGTCGCGAACGCGATCGACTTCCCGTCCGGCGACCACTGCGGCTGCAGCTCGGCGTACTTGTCGTTCGTTAGGCGGCGCGCGCCGGTACCGTCGACGTTGACTGTGTACAGATCGGTGATGCCACCGATGCTGCCGCTCACGACGAGCTGCTTGCCGTCGGGGCTGAAGCTCGGGCTGAGGACGACCTCTAAAGGCAAGTCGAAGCGATGGATTCGCTCCCGCTTCGCGACGTCGAGCAAGTACAGCACGTCCTTGCCATTCCGCTGTGCGGTAAAGGCTAGGTGTTTGCCGTCGGGCGAGAACGCGCTCTGCGAATAGAGGAGGCGTAACTCCTCGAAGTCCGGATCGAAGGTCGCTTTGACGAGTCGCTTGATGCGCTTTCCCGTCTCTGCGTTTGCGAGCCAGAGGTCGGGGAAGACTTCGCCACGCAGGAAGCTTCCCTCGGAGACGAAGGCGATCAGCTTGCCGTCGTTGGAGAGCGAGGGCGCGATAAAGCGCTGGGCGAAACCGCCGGTGCGTCGCTGATTGAGGATCGGATCGGAGAATTTGCGGGCGCGGTCCATCTCGGCGACCTGCGGGAGATGCTTCGTCTGCATCGCCTCGCGCCATTCGTCGCTCAGCTCCTCGAGCGAGAGGCCGAGCTCGCGCTTGAAGGCGCGTTCGAGGCCCACGTTAGGTAGGGCGTTCATGATTTCGCCGATGACTTCGTCGCCCCAGCGCGCCCCGATGTACTCCCACAGCGCCTCACCGTACCGGTACGGGAAGAAACGCTCGGGATAGTTCGTCATCTGCTCGATCGTCGGCAGCGAGCCGTTGAGCGCGGCGTCGCGCACCCACGAGTGCGTGAGCACGTGGCCGGGACCTAACGAGAGATACTCGGCCATTCCTTCGGCGAACCAGAGCGGTGGGAGGTTCTGCGCCAGGTTCTGCAGCCCCGATCCCGCGCGCCCGCGGGCGAAGATGTCGTACTGGAACGCGTGCACGAGCTCGTGCTGCAGCACGTGGTCGAACGAGCGATAGTCGCCAGTGAACGGGAGCAGGATGCGGTGACGGAGAGCTTCGGTCACGCCGCCCGTCCCTTCGCCCAGGTCGCCCGTCACATTGTTCTGCCCGAAATCCGTCCGCGACGAGTAGAGAATGAGCGGCTTCTTTTCGCGGAACTGGTGGTTGAGCACTCGCGACAGACGTGCGTATCCGCGCTCTGCCATCCGGGCCGCATCGCGCGCGGCGTCCTTTTCCTCCGGATAGTAGTGAACGAGGAAATGCTCAGTCTCTATGATGTACCACTTGAAGTTGTCGTACTGGACCTGGTTCATGCCGAAGTAGCCCTGTCCACTGGCGCTCGATGCTGCGAGCGGAATGGAGAGAGCGAGAGCGACAAACAGGCGGCGCATCATGAGAGGGCTCCGGCGTGCTCGACGGGAACGACGGTGGCGTCGCTCCAAAGGCGTTCCAGCTGATAGAAATTGCGCAACGCGGGGTGGAACAAGTGCACGACGACATCCACGTAATCGAGCAACGCCCAGCGTCCCTGCGTGACACCTTCGGCGTGATGTACTGGCTGCCCCTCGGCCTTGAGCCCCTCCATTAGGTGCTCGGCGGTGCTGCGGACGTGCGTATCGGATGTCCCGCTGGCGATGACGAAGAAGTCGGTCATGTCAGACACGCCGCCCAAGTGAAGGATGACAACGTCGGTCGCCTTGTTGTCGAGGCATAGAGCGGCTGCGCGTTGCGCGAGGGCTGCGCTGCCAGGATTCGGTTGAGTATTGGTGTCTGACTGTGCCTGCTGAGACTTCGCCATTCAGTACGCAGTGCGGGATTGTTGGCGGAAGTAGTAGAAGATGTGCTCGAGGAATGTTCCGCGAACATAAAAAAGGGGCACAAACCGCGACAGCGCGCATTTGGTCACTTATAGAACCAAACGCGAGGCGCCGATGTGACCCCTACCACCTAGGTCAGAGGTCAGAGGTCAGAGG
The DNA here is from genome assembly GCA_967720205.1 of uncultured Gemmatimonadaceae bacterium. Classification (GTDB taxonomy): domain Bacteria; phylum Gemmatimonadota; class Gemmatimonadetes; order Gemmatimonadales; family Gemmatimonadaceae; genus DASYRX01. Next base: position 11,747 of record CBQVAZ010000028.1, read on the forward strand.
TCTGAGGTCAGAGCTACCTCCAACGCCTGCTTTGACCTCTGACCTCTGACCTTTGACCTATTGTTTGATGACCCAAACTTTTATTTCCGGCTTCACATCCGCATGCAGCTTGATTGCGACGCGGTAGACGCCGAGCGCCTTGATAGGCTCATGAAGCTCGATCTGGCGACGCTCGATTTTGACGCCCTGCGCCTCGAGCTGCTGATGCAGATCTGACGCCGTCACAGAGCCGAAGAGCTTTCCTTCGTCGCCGACGCGAGCTGCGAAGGTGAGCGAGATCTGCTCGATCTGCTTTGCGATCTCCTGAGCGACGTCGCGACGCGAATTCTCAGCTGCTTCGAGGCGTACGCGCTCCTGCTCGATGCGCTTTTTGTTGCCGGGTGTCGCCTCGACGGCCATGCCGTGCGGCAGGAGATAGTTGCGAGCGAAGCCCGCCGAGACTTTCACGACGTCGCCGGGGGCGCCGAGCTTTTCCACTGCTTGCCGAAGTATCACATCCATTGCCAGGTGCTCCGATCGTTAGGTGCTGATCACTGTGGAGGCGACGGCGGCCGCGGTGTAACGCGCGGCCGTCCGCGCCAATCGAGCCATGTGTCGCCGAGTCCCACGCCAATCGAGAAGAGGCTTGTGAGAGGCAAGGCGAGAATCGCGACAATCATTACGAGAGCCAATCCGACCTTATGCGACGCGAAGTACCACGCGAGTACGCCGAGTCCGCGCAGTGCGTACAGCGCGCCGAAGAAGATGAGCAGGTTAAGTCCCATCGCGCGCAGTCCGCTGAACGTCGGCAGGACGAGCAGCACGATGCTCGCGACGAGTCCCCATACCAGCTGATCGCTGAAGCGGAACTCGCGCAGTGGTGCGAGCGGAGTGCCGATGCGCGCTCGGCTCACTCTGTGGAACAACGCCCAGGTTACTGCGAGTGCGGCGAGCGACTCGATCGCCAACACAGCCGCGTAGACGCTCTTCGCCACGTTCGCGAACTGCTGAAGCTGCAGTGTCGAATCTTCAGCGAACTTGGCGAACGTCGGGGAGCTTTGCGCCAAGCGTTGCCACTGCGGTGAGCTCATCGCTTCCGTGACCATGTCGACGCTCGCGGCGAGACGTCGATCGATCTCGGACACGACCACTGAGTGCAGTTGCTCGAATCCGTTTCCGCTCGCCGCCAGCACGACGAGCGCTATCATGGTTGTGGCGGCGATCGCGGCGAGTGCGCGTGGCAAGAAGCGGTGCCGCGGCATGACGACGTGCATCACGCCGAACGTGCCGGCGAGTACGACGCACCAAGCGCGTTCGAGCATCGCGAAGGAATCGCTGGCGCGCACGGGGCCGGCAACGATCCATGCAGCTAGAACGAGCCAGAGGAGCGCGAAAGAGATCCGGCCGCCTCGCCACCAGGCCGCGACTGCGCACACGGCCATCGCCGGCGCGATCAAGACCAGCACCTGATCGACTGGCGTCAGGAGTCTGAGTTGCGGGACCGTTGGGAGAAGGATCAGCGCGACGAGACCCCCGAGGACGCCGCGCCAACCGCGCTCGCGTGAAGCGGGCGGAGGTGCGAGGGCGCTCAGCGGCTCTGGAGTGACTCGCGCCGGACTGGTCATCAGCAATCCGCGTTAGGTGATGTGTCCGCGGATATACGGTATCAGCGCGAGGAATCGCGCACGCTTGATGGCAATAGCGAGCTGGCGCTGGTGCCGCGCGCAGACGCCACTGAGCCGGCTCGGTAGGATCTTGCCGCGATCCGTGATGAAGCGGCCTAACGCGCGGTCATCCTTGTAATCGAGGAAGCGCACGCGGGATTCGCAAAAGGGGCAGGACTTACGTGGTCGGCGCATGGGTTAGTCCTCGTCCTCGTCTTCTTCCTCGCGGCGGCGCGCGTTGGCCAGCTCTTCTTCACTCATCTGCGGAGCGCCGAGCTCGTGCTCGTGCAGCGCGATGAGGTAGCGCATGACGCCGTCATCGAGGCGCAGGGCGCGCTCGAATTCTGGCAGCGTCTTGGGGTCGGCCTGAAAGCGCGCCACCACGTAGTAGCCCTGCTCGCGCGGTCCGATTTTGTACGCGAGCTGGCGGCGGCCCCAATGCTCGACAGTCATGTCGTCGGCGGCATTGAGCAGGCCGTGGTGGTGCGTCAGTTTGTCGTTGATCGCGGCGTCTTCGAGAGTAGAGTCGAAGATGTACACCGCCTCGTAGCGTCGAGACACGGTTGGCAAGCCTCCCTTTGGTCAAATGTCAGCCCCCCGCGGGTTGCCGTGCGCGGAAGGAGGGTGGATTGTGGGTCGCGAAACCTACTCTAGCTCAAGGGTTTATTGAAGGTCTGAGGTCTGAGGTCTGAGGTCTGAGGGCGCTTACAGCTATCCCCCTATCCCTTATCCCCTAACCCTAACCCCTAGCAGGTCATGTGCGGCCGCATGGCACTTACGCGCCCTGAATTGATCGATTGGAGCCAATTCGGCGTTCTCGAGGCGCCGGAGCTTCCGCCGCGCTACAACATCACCCCGGGCACGGACGTGATCACGATCCGGGAGCGGGCGGGGAATCGCGTGGCCGAACCAACGCACTGGGGACTCATCCCGTCGTTTGCCACGGACAAGTCGATCGGCAACCGGATGGCGAATGCACGGTCTGATAGCGCGTTCGAGAAGCCGGCCTTCAGGCGCGCGATCATGGCGCGCCGCTGTCTCATCCCGGTCGACGCGTTTTACGAGTGGCAGGTGATTCCCGGCGCTCGCGCGAAGCAGCCCTGGGCTGTCAGGCTGCAGGGCGGCATGCCGTTCACGTTAGGCGGGATTTGGGAGTACTGGCGTCCAAACGAGAACGAGCCTGGCGTCGTGAGCTTCGCCGTGCTGACGACCGACCCGAACAACGCGCTGGCGAGCATTCACGACCGCATGCCAGTCATCGTTCCGCCTAACGCGTGGCGCGCGTGGCTCTCGGCTGACACTCCGGCGCCGAAGGTCAAAGACCTGATGCGGAGTTATCCGTCGGAAGAGATCGAAGCGTGGCGGGTATCGCAGAAGGTCAACAGCGCGGATAATGATAGTGCGGCGGTGCTAGAACCAGTCGAAACAGGCGCGGTACAGAAACAGAGGGATCTCTTCGGCTAAGCGCAAAAACAAGGAGCTTCGGGTACCGAGTCCTCGAGCGCCGAGTCGCGAGGACGAGATGTTCTTAACGCTCCTTTCCATGCCCAAGCCTATAC
>CBQVAZ010000029.1:0-14636 GCA_967720205.1 uncultured Gemmatimonadaceae bacterium
GTCTTCGAACGACCGCGCCTCATGGCTGTGGCCATGTTCCTGACGCGCATCGTGCGCGCGTTAGGCATCCCTTCCCTGCTCTCGCGCATGCCGGGTCGGCTGGGCTTCGCGTCGGCGATGCTGTCCAGCACCGCGTATCGGCGCCGATCCAGGGAGTACGTCGTGCCGGATGACGGAACGCGCGGAAGCGTCGCCTTGCTGACCGGCTGCGTGATGCAAGGACTCTTCGCCGAGACGAATCGCGCGACGGCGCGCGTGCTTGCTACGAACGGCTATCGCATCGTGCACGTCGGCGGGCAGCGCTGTTGCGGCGCGCTACATGCGCACGCTGGCGATCTCGAAGGCGCCAAGCGCCTCGCTCGCGCGAACATCGCAGCATTCGAGTCAAAACCGGCCGACTTCATCGTCGTTAACGCGGCCGGGTGCGGCGCAATGCTCAAGGAGTATGGGCATCTTCTGAGCGATGATCCCGCCTGGCACCAACGCGCCGAACGTGTCGCGCAGCGCGCGCGTGATGCGAGCGAGCTTCTCGCCGCTGCCGGTCCTCGGGCCGCGAAGGACGGCACAGCGAGAGTACGCGTTGCCTATGACGCGCCGTGTCATCTGCTGCACGCTCAACGTGTGGTCAGCCCGCCGCTCGAGACGTTAGGCGCCGCGACGGGCATCGAGCTCGTAACGCTTGTCGACGCCGATCAATGTTGCGGTGGCGCGGGCATTTACAACCTGCAGCATCCCGACGTTTCGCAGGCAGTGCTCGACGCCAAGCTCGACCGCATCGATCAGGCCGACGTGGCGATCGTCGCAACCGGGAACCCGGGCTGCCTCATGCAGATCGGAGCGGGACTCGTGCGGCGTGGCTCACGTGTGCGTGTCGAGCATCTGATCGATTTGCTCGATTCAGCATACGCGGCGGAAGCCGAGCGTGAACAGCCGGCAGTAGCGCGCGCGCAGACACCGCGCTAAGACTTCGACACATGATCGACGCCGTGCTGTTCGAGTTCGACGGCGTGCTCGCGGATACCACGAGTGCACGAGGTGAAGCACTCCGCTCGACGTTGCGCGAGGATGGCCTCGCGCTGAGCGCCGATGAATATCGCGAGCATTGCGCAGGTCGTTCCTTCGCCGAAGCAGTGCGCGCGGCGCTGGAGTTACGCGGCGTACATCTGGATGAGACGGGAACGGACTTACTCGTCCTGCGCACCGAGCGCGCATACGGCGCTGCAGTCGGCAAAGGCGTGACTCTCGCCGACGGCGTTCCGCAAGTTGTGGAGCGATTGGCGACGTCGGTGCGGTTAGGCATCGTCACACGCGCTTCGCGACGCGACGTCGAGTTCGTGCTCGGCCTCGCGGGATTGGATCACGCGTTCACCTGTCTGGTGACGGGTGAAGACTTCACGACCGGCAAGCCGTCGCCTGCGCCGTATCGCGTGGCGCTGGAGCGCTTGTCGAAACTGCGTGCGACACAGCCGAGCGCTTGCGTTGCACTGGAAGACACGCTCGCCGGCATTCGCAGCGCGCGCGCCGCTGGAATGCGTGCCGTCGCGGTCGGGGCGCTGCCAGCGCACGTCGCGATGGAGGCGCACGGTCTCGTCCCGAAGATCGCGGGGCTGTCGCTTGACGTTCTCCAGCGGCTCGTGGCGCGCGACGGGGAACGCATCCAGTGACCTCGTTAGGCGCTGTTACGAGCGTTGCCGGCGATTTCGCCACTCTGGCGCGAGAGTACGGTGCCCTTCGGCGCAGCGCGGTCGTTTTCGATCGCAGCGACAGGTCGCGCGGCGAGTTTGGCGGGGCCCAGGCGCGCGAGACGCTCACCGGGCTGGTCACGAACGACGTCCTGTCGCTGGTGCCAGGCTCCGGGCAGTATGCGGCTGCTCTCACGCCGAAAGGGAAGATCACGGCTGACGTGCGCATCTTCGCTCGCGCCGATGATCTGTTCATCGACGTGCCGCCACGCGCCGCGCAAGGCTGGTGGGCGATGGTGCGCAAGTACGTCAACCCGCGAGTGACACGCTACGCCGACGTGTCCGCTTCGTGCGGCACGTTAGGCGTCTATGGCGTGAGGGCGCGCGAGCTGACAGCGGCGGCGAGTGGCCGCGACGCATCCAGTCTTGCGGCACTCGACATGTATGCGCATGCCGCGCTTGGACCGAACGTCGCCGACGGCTTCGTCGCCCGCGTGCCCGAGCTTGGCCTCGAAGGGTACGACCTCGTCCTGCCGAAGGATGCCATGCCCGGATGGCTCGAGCGACTGCGCTCGTTAGGCGCCGTGCTCGGCTCCGCTGCGACGTGGACAATCGCGCGCATCGAGGCGGGGCGGCCGGAATGGGGTGTCGACATGGACGACTCGACGCTCGCCCAGGAAGCCAATCTCGACACGCTCAACGCGATCTCGTTCACCAAGGGGTGCTACACGGGGCAAGAGACAGTCGCGCGCGTTCACTTTCGCGGGCACGTGAACCGCTGTTTGCGCGGACTCGGCTTCGACGTAGATACGCTTCCACCCGCCGGCACGCGCTTGATCGACGCTCAGGGGAAGGATGTGGGCGACGTGCGCAGCTCGGCCCGCTCGCCAAGGCTCGGTGGCGTGGCGTTAGGCATGGTTCGCAATGAGGCCGAGGTCGGCGCGTCGCTCACGGCGACGTGGCCAGCTGGAAACATTCCAGTCGTGGTGCACGAGCTGCCGTTCCCGCTCTAGTTCCTGAAGAGCAACGGCTTCACCACGGACTAACGCGGACCAAACACGGACGAGAAAGACAAACAACCGACGTTAACCACTTTTAGGATCGTTGTCCGCGTTTTTCCGCGTTAGTCCGTGGTGAAAAGCTCTTGATCTTATGAGAAGAAAAACGGCGGATGCGACCGATGTCGCACCCGCCGCGAGCTGCCTAACGTTAAACTACTGTTTCTTGGTGCTGTCCGTAGCCGCCGCTGAATCAGCCTTTGGGGCGGTGCTATCCATCGCCGGCGCCACAGCTGGCGCAGCGCTGTCGGCCGCCGGTGCATCCTTCGGTGCGGAACCGCATGCGGCGAGGAACAACACTGCTGCGGCAAGAGCCAGACGCTTCATGTTCAACGATCTCCAGGGAATGAGTAGTGCACGTCGTCGTGGTCGCGGAATCTAGAATTACCGGCTGAACTGTCAAGCAAATCAGCGTTACATTACGTGCCCTATGGCCGCTGCCACTGCGCCGGAAATTGAGAGACACGTCGTTCGCGGCGCGTGCCCGCACGACTGCCCTGATGCGTGCGCGACTCTTGTAACGGTAGAGAACGGGCGCGCTGTGAAAATCGCCGGCGACGGCGAGCATCCCTTCACGCAGGGATTCCTCTGCGCGAAGGTGAATCGTTACATCGAGCGCACGTATCATCCTGAGCGTCTGCTGCACCCGATGCGACGTTCGGGACCCAAGGGAAGCGGTCAATTTGACGTGATTTCGTGGGACCACGCGCTGAATGAAATCGCGGAGCGCCTGACAGCGATCGCCAAGTCGCCCGCGGGGCCGCAAGCGATTCTCCCGTACTCATACGCCGGCACCATGGGCTACGTACAGGGCCAGTCGGTGGACCGACGCTTTTTCCATTCGTTAGGCGCGTCGCTGCTGGATCGCACCATCTGCTCCACGTGCGGCGGCGAGGGGATGAAGATGACCGTTGGCGCGAACGTCGGCGCGGACGGCGAGGGAATTCCTGAGAGTGATCTCGTGCTGCTCTGGGGTACCAACACGCTCACGTCGAATCCGCACCTCTGGCCATTCATCGTAACGGCGCGCGAGCGTGGCGCGCGCGTCCTCGCGATCGATCCGGTGCGTACGCGGACCGCCGAGCAGTGTGACGAGTGGCTGGCGATCCGGCCGGGCACCGACGCGGCGCTGGCGCTGGCGATGATGCACGTCGTCTTCGACGAGGGGCGCCAGGATCAGGATTATCTCGAACGCTACACGTTAGGCTGGGAAGCGCTGCGCGAGCGCGTCCGCGAGTGGACCCCGGAGCGCGCGGCAGCGATCACTGGACTCAGCGCCGAGCGTATTCGCGCGTTAGGCTCGGAGTTCGGCCGCTCGCGCGCCTGCTTCATCCGCGTGAACTACGGGCTGCAGCGGCACGCGGGCGGCGGAATGGCTGTTCGTACGATCGCGTGCCTGCCGGCCGTGGCTGGCCATTGGCGGCGACCGGGCGGCGGCGTGCAGCTCTCCACGAGCCATAACTTCAAGTTCAACAAGGCCGCGCTGGAGCGTCCCGACCTCTCCCCGCCTGTGCGCACGATCAACATGATCAAGCTGGGTGAGGCGCTGACGACGCCTAACGCGGGCATCGGCGGTCCGCCCGTGCTGGCATTGATCGTCTACAATACAAATCCCGCGGCCGTCGCTCCCGATCGCAACGCCGTGCTGCGCGGCCTCGCGCGCGAGGACCTCTTCACCGTCGTGCTGGAGCAGTTCCCGACCGACACGGTGGACTGGGCCGACATCGTGCTGCCGGCCACGACGCAGCTCGAGCATTGGGACGTGCACTTTTCCTATGGGCACCACTACGCGACCCTCAATCGACCCGCCATTGAACCGTTAGGCGAGTGCAAGCCGAACTCCGAGGTGTTCCGCGAGCTCGGGCGACGCATGGCGTTGAATGCCACGCTCTTCGCCGACGACGACGTGACCCTCATCAAGCAATCGCTCGACACGAACGAGCCAACCATGCGTGGCGTGACGTTCGAACGGTTGATGAAGGAGGGCTGGGCGCGGCTCAACCTGCCGACGCCGTTTCTGCCCTACGCCGATGGTGGATTCCGCACTCCGAGCGGCAAGTGCGAGTTCTACTCGCAACGCATGGCGGATCTGGGTTTCGACCCCCTTCCGACGTATACGCCGCCGCGAGAGCTTCCGGAGACCGCGCCGGAGCTGGCGCGCAAGTATCCGCTCAATCTCATCTCCTCCCCGCGACACTACTTCCTGAACACGACGTTCGTGAACATCGCCTCGCTGCGTAAGAACTCGGAACCGGAGCTCGTCATGCACCCGGCGGATGCCGAGCGTCGCGCGTTAGGCAACGGTGAGCGAGTCGTGGTGCATAACGACCGCGGTCACTTCGCGGCGAAGCTGCGCATCGCCGACGGGGTGCGCGAAGGCGTGGTTTGGGCGCCGTCGATCTGGTGGGCGAAGTACGCGGATGATCGTCAAAATGCAAATGCCGTCACCGGCCAGGGCGAGACCGATCTCGGCCGCGGACCGGTTTTCTACGACTGTCTCGTTGAGGTTGGCGCCGCCGACTGAGGCGCCGGAGTGATGGTGTCGTCTCTTTCATCTTCTTTCCCGACCACCCTCGGTGCCCTCAAGTGCGATGAACAGCGCGGGGCGCGAGCACGTGTCCTCCGATCCGTCAAAGACGAGATGCGCGCGAATCTGCTCGTGCGACTCGGCAAGGACGAGCCGCTGTTCGCTGGTCTCATCGGCTATGAAGACACAGTGGTGCCGCAGCTCGTCAACGCGATTCTCGCGCGGCACAACTTCATCTTGTTAGGCCTGCGCGGACAGGCGAAGAGCCGCATCCTGCGTTCGCTCGGCACGCTGCTGGATCCCGCGATTCCGATCGTCGCCGGCAGCGAGGTCAACGACAATCCGTACGCGCCCGTCTCGAAGTTCGCCAAGAGACTGATCGAGGAGGCTGGAGACGACACGCCGATCGCGTGGGTCGGCCCCGATCAGCGCTACGTCGAAAAGCTCGCGACGCCCGATGTCACAATCGCGGATGTTATCGGCGACGTCGATCCGATCAAGGCGGCGAAAGGCGGGCACATCCTCGCCGATGAACTGACGATGCACTTCGGCATGTTGCCACGCGCGAACCGCGGGATCTTCGCGCTAAACGAATTGCCCGATCTTGCCGGGAAAGTGCAGGTCGGCCTTTTCAACATCATGCAGGAAGGCGACGTGCAGGTGAAGGGCTATCCCGTTAGGCTGCGGCTCGACGTGTTGCTCTGCTTCACGGCGAATCCGGAAGATTACACTGCGCGTGGGAAGATCATCACGCCGCTCAAAGACCGGATCGGGAGCGAAATCGGCACGCATTATCCCGACACGGTGGAGTTAGGCATGGCGATCACGACGCAAGAGGCGTGGACGTCGCGCGGGACCCTGCCCCTTCGTGTACCGCCATTCGTCGCGGAAGTGATCGAGCGCGTTGCCTTCGAAGCGCGCACGGATAAGCGCGTCGATCGGCGCTCCGGTGTGTCGCAGCGGATGCCGATCAGCGTGTTGGAGAGCGTCGTGTCGAACGCGGAACGCCGCTCGCTGCGGTTAGGCGAGCGCGAGATCGTGCCGCGGCTGTCGGATGTATACGCCGCGCTTCCCTCGATCACCGGGAAGCTGGAGCTGGAATACGAAGGTGAGCTGGTGGGAGCTCCATCGATCGCGAAGGAGCTGATCCGTCGCGCAGCCGATGCAACGCTGCGCGAGCGCGCATCGGCGATGGACACCGACGAGATCGTGGTATGGTTCGACACGGGCGGTGCGCTCCAGGTCTCCGACGACGTCGAGACGGCGACGATGTACCGCGCGTTCGGCACCGTGCCGGGTCTACACGAAGCTGTAGCGGCGAGTGGGCTGGCGGATGCCAAGGATCCGCCGTTCGCCGCGGCGGCGTGCGAGCTGGTGCTCGAGTCGCTCGTCGCGCGGCGCAAGGTGTCGCGCACCGACGGAGGCCGTTACGGGCGTGGGCCTAACGAGCAGCAGCGGCGGCGTCCGAACCAGGATCTCTTCGGCGGCGGCCTCTCGGCGTGAAGGCGCGGGCCCCCCGGGTCACGGTGCGCCGGGCACGGGCCGGCGACGCCGACGCGGTGGTCGCCATGCGCAGCGCGCTGATCGAGTCGTCGCGCAGCAACCCGATCAACAGGCGGTTGCGGCGCGAGTTCAAGGACCTGGCGCGGCCGCTCTTCGCGTCGCAGCTCGAGGATCCGCGCTGCCTAACGCTTCTCGCGCTGGTCGGCGAACGCGCCATCGGCATGCTGCGCTGCATGCTTTCCGCAGCGAATCCGCTGCACGATCCGCCGCGCCACGGCTACGTGCTGTCAGTGTATGTCGAGCCGACTCACCGACGTAGCGGCGTGCTTTCAGAGCTCATGCGGCACGCTGATGCATGGTGCGCCCAGCAGGGAGTCGCGGAGATGCGCCTGCATTGCGGCGTCGAGAATAAGGTCGGGAACGCGGCGTGGAAAGCACTCGGCTTCGAGGCCGCTGAGGTTCTGCGCGTTAGGCGAATCCCGCGGCGCCGGCCTGCCGTGTCTCAAGAACGAGAAGCTTGAACCGCAGAGAACGCAGAGAACGCCGAGGGTAGCAAAAACCAAACGCACTCCTCTGCGTTCTCCGCGTTCTCTGTGCGTAAGTGTTTGTAGCGTTTCTAGAGCTCGCGTAACTCCGGATACCGGCGAAAGGCGATCGTTAGGTACACGAGAAGCACCGCGGCCGCGCCGGCGATCGCCCAGCCAACGCCGAACAATTGCGCGATCGCCCCGCCCAGCGACGCGCCGACGACCTGCGCCAGGCCCACAACGATGAGGCCGTAGACGGACATCAATCGTCCGCGCAACTCGTCAGGCACAAGCACCTGCAGCAGCACGTTGGCGGCGGCGTTGTTGGCGATGAAGCAAAAGCCCACACCGAAGAGCACCAACCAGCCGAGCAGCCACACGCGCGCGAAGGGGAGGACGAGCAGGAGGACGGCGGCCATATGTGACGCGCGAACCAGGAGACGTCCGTGGCGCCAATGCGAGCCTGGCCCCGCGATCACGAGCGCGGCGAGCATTCCGCCGACGCCGATGGCGGACAACAGCACACCATAGCCGCTGGATCCGGTGCGAAAGAGGTCGCGCGCGACGACCGGCATGAGCGAGACAACCGGTACCGCCAGCACCGAGAAGACGGTGATCACAGCCACGAGCGCGCGAATCGTGCGATGATCGCGAATGTAATGCAGCACTTCGCGAACACCTTGATTGAGCGAGCTCTCGGGCCTAACGCGTTCAACCGCCGGCATTGAAACGCGCGCGAGGCCGGCCAAGACTGTGAGGAAACTCGCCGCGTTGATAGCGAAACACCACGCGAGTCCGGCGTGCGCGATGACGAGCGCGGCGAGCGCAGGACCCGCCACGCGCGCGAGGTTGAAGCCGCTGGAGTTGAGCGCGATCGCTTCCCGCAAATTCTCGCGGCCTACAAAGTCGATGACCATCGACTGCCGCGTAGGGATCTCGATCGCGGCGACCGTTCCGCCAAATATGGCGAGGCCCAGGATCCAACCGATCGTGACGTGACCGCTCCACGTGAGCAGCCAGAGCAGCGTCGCTTCGATCAAAAAGAGCGTCTGCATCGTGCGCAGCAGGACCAGCTTATTGCTGCGATCAACGAACGCGCCGGCGTGCAGCGAGAAGAGAAGAATCGGCGCGGAGTTGGCCACTGCGACGAGTCCCACGAGGAACGCGCTGTTCGTCAGCTCGAGCGCGAGCCACCCCAACGCCATCGCCTGCATCCACGATCCAACGAGCGAGATCGTCTGCCCAATCCAGAACAAACGAAAGTTCCGGTGCGTGCCGAGCACGCGAAACGGATTGGATGCGGTGAGCGAGATTCCCATTCTTCGGCAGGTACGAGTGCAATTAAGCAGGTTGCACGCCCGTAGCGTACCGTGCGCGCGTATCGCCCTTGCAATTGCGTGCGCCCGTCGTCAGCCTGAGTGAGGCGCCGTATGCGTTTTCATACCTACACGAAGCACAGTCCGCAGGCCGCCGACGCGGTCGACCTCGAGTCGCTGCTCGAGAAGCTGGCCGACTTTCTGTTGCAGTCGGGATTCGCGGGCGGGCCGTATTCGCACCCGTACTGGGGTGACTTCGGCGGCGAGAGCGACCGCACGCTCGAAGCGCTGAAAGAAGCGATCCTGCGCGCGCTGCTGGAGAGCGGCGAGTTCACGCCGGAGATGCTCGCTGCCTTACGCGGCGCGAATGACCCGGAAGCAAAGGCGAAGCTCTCGCAGTTGCTGGATGATCTCGTTCGTCGCCTTGCAGAACGCGGCTACCTGAACATCGATGCGCCGCCGCGCGTGGATGACAGCCATCAGCCGGTCATCGGGCCGGGGTCGCTGGCGCGCGCCGCGTCGCGTGACGTCGAGTTCAAGCTCACGGAGAAGGGTCTCGACTTTCTCGCCTATCGCACGCTGCGGCAGCTGCTCGGGACGTTAGGCAGGTCCAGCGTCGGCAGTCACGACACGCCGCATCTGGCGACGGGCGTCGAGTCTGACGCGTGGAGCAAGCCGTACGAGTTCGGCGACACGATGAATCTCGATGTCAGCGAGACGCTGAAGCGCGCGCTCACGCATTCGGAGCTCGGGAGTGATCGGCTGGATCTCGAGTGGGATGACCTGATGGTGCGGCAGACCGAGTATCGCTCGTCCTGCGCGACGGTGCTCATGCTGGACACTTCGCACTCGATGATTCTCTACGGCGAGGATCGCTTCACGCCCGCGAAGAAGGTCGCGCTGGCGCTCACGCATCTCATCGCGACGCAGTATCCCGGCGATTCGATCCGCGTGCTCCTGTTCCACGACAGCGCCGAAGAGATCCCGTTAGGCGCTCTCGCCCAGGCGCAGGTCGGACCATATCACACGAATACAGCCGAAGGGCTCAAGCTCGCGCGGCGGCTCCTGCTGGCGCAGCGCAAGGACATGCGCCAGATCATCATGATCACGGACGGCAAGCCCAGCGCGCTCACGCTTGCGACGGGACAGATCTACAAGAACTCCGCGGGCCTCGACGCGTATGTGATCGCGGAAACGTTGCGCGAGGTCGCGGCCTGTCGCCGCTCGGGCATCGTGATCAACACCTTCATGCTCGCGCGCGACAGGGCGCTCGTCGAATTCGTGAAGCGCGTCGCGGAAATCAGCCGCGGGAAGGCCTACTTCACGAATACGATGACGCTGGGACAGTTCATTCTTATGGACTTCCTCCGGCGCAAAACAACGTCGAAGTAGTTACCTGCTGTCAGCTGTCCGCTGCCAGCCGACCGCTGACGCTTTGGTTGCGGGTATCAGCCTAACGGCTACTGGCTTGTAGGAAATTCGCCAGTCTTCTGCAGCTCCCGGAGCCAGTGCGGCGATGGCAGGATGATGCCGCGCCACATTGAGACGAGACGGAGTGTGACAATCACGGCGAAACCGACCCCGCCTGCCACGAGCAGCGGGGCGCCTAACGCAAGCATCGCTACGAAAAGACTGCAGCCGATGAATACAGCCGTCGCGTACAGCGCACCAACCCGGAAAAGCGCTGGAACTTCGCTGCTCAATACGTCGCGCAGCACGCCGCCCACTGACGCTGTGATCACGCCGTAGATCACGCTTACAAAGAGTGGAGATCGGTGCTGCAGCGCGAGATTCGCGCCGGACAATCCGAAGAGCGCGATGCCGATTGCATCGATGACGTCAAATCTTCGCTGCCAGCGACTCGCGGACTCATACGCCCGTCTGCTGTACACAACGACGATGCATAACGCGAGCACAACGACGAGATACGGCCAGTATGTAACCCAGAACAGCGGTCGTCGATCGAGCAGAATGTCGCGCACTGTGCCGCCACCGAACGCGGTGACGACCGCGAGCGCGTACGTGCCAACGAGGTCCATCCGTTTGCGTGAGGCGACAATGATCCCGGACAACGCCGAGAGGATGACAGCACTCACCTCGACGACACGCAATCCGGCGGTTGTACCGATCTCGATGACGTTTTGCGGCACGACCATGGCTGAGTATAACCGTGCTGGACCTCGCGGGCGCATGAGGGGGTTCTTGCGCGCTGCGTCGGTCTTTGTTACGATGTGCGGAGACAACTGAAGACCGTGGCGATTTGTCGGCGTATTGCGGCCACGTAAATCAACAGCTAAAAAGCCACGCGTCCCGGGGCTTTGCCGTCTGCGGGACTTTTTCGTGTCCGCAAACGAGCAATGCGGAGGACGGGTGGGAGGAGCGAGTCATGTCACCACCCGAGGTACGCATCGGTGTCATCGGTTTCGGCACCGTCGGACGCAGCTTCATCGATGTTCTGGCACGTCGGCGCGTCGCGCTCGAACAATCGGCGCACGTGCGCCTGACGATCGCCGAAATCGCCGTGCGCGAGCCGCGCAGCCACGATTGCACAATCGCCGGCGCGCGTGTGCATAACGAGGCCGAGTTGCTGGCGAGCAATCCGGACATCGACCTTGTGGTCGAAGTCTCCGGCGCCGCATCCGCAGCCTCCTGGATCCAGGCCGCGCTCGACCGAGGTGCAGCCGTCGTCACGGCGAACAAGCGCGCGCTCGCCACGAGCGTTCCGCTGCTGGAGGCGCTCGCCGAGCGTCGGCCCGGATTGTATTGCGAGGCGTCTGTCGCGGCCGCCGTGCCGATCGTCCGCGCGCTGCGCGATTCGCTCGAAGGCGAAGAGATCCGCGCGATCCGCGGCGTGCTCAACGGCACGACCACGCACGTGCTCTCGTCGATCGAGCGCGGACATTCGTTCGTCGGCGCGCTGGCCGACGCGCGACGCCAGGGGATATGTGAAGGCGACGCGCAGCTCGACTTGAGCGGCGCGGACGCCGCGCACAAACTCGCGATTCTCTGCACGCTGGCGTGGAATACGCCACTCCCGGCCGATCGCGTGTCCGTCGAAGGCATCGGGCTTCCAATCGAGGACTCCGTGCGCAGTGCTGTCGCGCGCAACTTCCGCGTTAGGCTCGTCGCCGTCGCCACTCGGCGCGACGGAACGGTCGCCGCGGCCGTACGCCCCGCCACCCTCGCCGCCGACGATCCGCTCGCCACCGCAACGGGAGTGGCCAATGTCGTCGAAGTCGACACCGCGCTCGCCGGAACTCTTCGCTGGACCGGCCCGGGTGCAGGTGGACCCGCAACAGCATCGGCGCTCTTGGCGGATACGCTAGCCGCCGCGCGCTGGCTCGCTCCCTCACGCTTGCAACTGGCGGCCGCATGACGACTACACTCAGCCCCACGCCTAACGAAATGGTTACGCGAACCACGCGGGCCCCTGCTCCGCATCAGCTCTTTTGCCCGCGCTGCCAACAGACCTTCGAAGCCGCTCCTCGAGCGCTCTGCTCCACGTGCCTCGGCCCCGTGCAGCCGGTTTACGACCACGACGGCCACCCCTCACGCGAGGAGCTCGAGCAGCGCCCGCGCACACTCTGGCGCTACGCCGAATGGCTGCCATTCGCCGAGCCACCTGTTGTGGCTCGGAGTGTCGGCTTCACTCCGCTCGTTGAGGCACCACGCCTCGCGCACGAGCTCGGCGTGGCGCGCGTCTGGATCAAGAACGACTCGGTCTCGCATCCCTCGCTCAGCTTCAAGGATCGCGTTGTCGCCACGGCGCTGAACGCCGCGCACGCATTCGGCCTAACGACGGTGGGATGCGCGTCGACGGGCAACCTCGCCAATGCGGTTGCCGCGGCGGCCGCAGCCGCTGGATTGCCGGCATGGATCTTCGTGCCGGCCGACCTCGAGCCTGCCAAGATCGTCGGCACGACGGTGTACGGTCCGCACCTCGTTCGCGTGCGCGGCACGTACGATGACGTCAATCGCCTCTGCTCGCAGATCGCCGATCGCTTCGACTGGGGGATCGTGAACGTGAACCTTCGCGCGTACTACGGCGAAGGCTCCAAGACAGTCGGCTTCGAAATCGTGGACCAACTCGGTTGGCGCTTCCCGAATGCGGTGATCGCGCCGATGGCGGGCGGCTCTCTCGTCACGAAGCTGCACAAGGCGTTCGGCGAGTTGGCTCGAGCAGGCCTGGCCGACGGAGAGCAGCCGCGCATCTACGGCGCTCAGGCGAACGGCTGTGCGCCGATCGTTAGGTTCATCCAGTCCAATGCGCGCTCGCTCACGCCGGAGCGGCCGCACACGATCGCCCGCTCTCTCGCGATCGGTAGCCCAGCCGACGCGCTCACCGCGCGGGCAGCGATTCTGCAGTCCGGCGGATGGGCTCACGCCGTCACGGACGACGAGCTCGTACTCGGGATCCGCCGACTCGCCGAGACGAGTGGAGTGTTCACCGAGACAGCGGGTGGCGTGACTGTCGCGGCGGCGTATGCCTTGGCGCAGCAGGGACGCCTCCGGCCGAGCGACGAAGTGGTGCTCTGCATAACGGGGAACGGTCTCAAGACACCGGACGCGGTGGCTTCGGCGCTCGAGACCGCGCCTGAAATCGCGCCTCGGCTGAGCGCCGTTGAAGCGCTCGTCGCCGCCGCTGCCTAACAACTATTCTCGAGGATCTTCTCATGGCTGTTTCGATTCATCTTCCGGCGATTCTGGCGCCGCTCGCTGACGGGGCCCGCGTCGTTGACCTGGACGGCCCCACGGTCGGCGCCGCCGTACAGGCGCTCACAGATCGCTACCCGAGTCTCGCGCCGCGTCTCATCGACGAGCGCGGCGAGCAGTATCCGTTCGTCGCGATCTACCTGAATGACGACGATATCCGCCTCGTCGGTGGCTTCGACGCGACCGTGCAGGATGGCGACGAGTTGTCGATCGTCCCTGCGGTGGCGGGAGGTTAGCATGGCCACGCTCGCAGCGAACGAAATCAGTCGCTACAGCCGGCACCTGCTGCTTCCGGAGGTCGGCAAGGCCGGCCAGGCGCGACTCAAAGACGCGCGCGTGCTGGTAGTAGGGGCCGGCGGGCTGGGATCGCCCGTGCTGCTCTACCTGGCGGCCGCCGGAGTGGGCACGTTAGGCATCGTCGACTTCGACACCGTAGACGTGACTAACCTGCAGCGGCAGGTGCTGTACGGCACGTCCGACGTCGGTCAAGAGAAGACGCGCGCCGCCGAGGCGCACCTGAACGATCTCAACCCGCACGTGCAGATTGTGCGGCACAGCGAACGGCTTTCCTCCGACAATGCGCTCGCTTTGTTCGCGGCGTATGACGTGATCGTCGACGGCACCGACAACTTCGCCACGCGCTACCTCGTCAACGACGCGTGCGTGCTCACGGGAAAGCCTAACGTCTACGGCAGCATCTTTCGTTTCGATGGCCAGGCGTCGGTGTTCTGCACGGCCGAGGGACCGTGCTATCGCTGCCTATACCCGGAGCCTCCGCCGCCTGGCCTCGTTCCATCCTGCGCCGAAGGGGGCGTGCTGGGGGTTCTTCCCGGCCTTGTCGGCGTCATACAGGCGACCGAGGCGCTCAAGCTTTTGCTCGGCGTTGGCGATTCACTGGTCGGGCGGCTTCTCCTCGTGAATGCGCTCGCCGCGAGCTTTCGATCGGTCAGCGTTAGGCGCAACCCCAATTGTCCGGCCTGTGGAACGCGCGAGATTCGCGAGCTGCGCGACTACGAGGCGTGGTGCGGCGCATCGCTGCCGCAGGACTCGGTGCCCGAAATCTCACCGCGCGACCTGGCGGCGCGGGCAGCGCGCGGCGAGCAACTGCAGTTGCTGGATGTGAGGGAGCCGTATGAGTGGGAGATCGCGCACGTCGAAGGCGCGCGCCTGATCCCGCTGGCGGCGCTGGATTCGGAGTGGCCGACGCTGGACGCGACACGCGAAGTGTTTGTGTACTGCAAAGGCGGGGTGCGCAGCGCTCGCGCAGTCGCCGCGCTCCGAAAGCGCGGTTTTGATCGCGCGTACAACGT
>CBQVAZ010000030.1:0-14318 GCA_967720205.1 uncultured Gemmatimonadaceae bacterium
GCGTGCACGAAGAACATCAATGCCGGCCAGAACGTGGTCCACGTGCGATGGATTCGGTTGAATTCGTCTGTTACATCGTCGTTGCGCTCGTCGAAGCGAACGATTTCGCGTCCCTCCTGGTTAAAGGCCTTCACGACCCGGATCCCCGGGATCGTGTCCGACAACACGTCCGTCACGCGCGACCATTTGCGCCACGCGCGAATGAACAGCCTCTGCAACGACTCGCCGTGCCAGTAAATCGCATAGATGAAGAGCGGTACGGGCACTGTCATTACGAGTCCCAGCCTCCAGTCCAGCACCAGCAGCACAACGCTCAATCCCAGCAGCATCACCACTGACAGCGACACGTCCACAACGCCGAACGCCAGGAAGTCCCAGAGCCGGTCCGTGTCGGCCGTGACACGCGTGATCAAGCTTCCCGTCTTCTTGCGCGAGAAGAACGCGACGCTCAAGCGCTGAATGTGCTCGTACAGCTCCGCTCGCAGGTCACGCGCGACCCACTCGCCGAGCACCGACATGAGGCGGAGCCTAACGAGCGCCGCCGCCTCACGCACCACGAACAGCACCGCCATCGCGGACACCGCCATCCAGGCGATGCGCGACGCCACGCTTCTGTCCAAGCCGCCGGTCTGCGCCGGCCGCACCACCTGGTCGATGACGTAACCGGCCAGGTAGGGCGGCACGAGGCTGACAAGCGTGATGACCGCCGCTGCGCTGAATCCCAACGTGAGCTGCGCGCGGTACGGCTTGAGATACGCGAGCAGCCGCAGGATTACCGCCGTGCGCCGGTTCGCCACCAGCGCCTGCGCGTCACGCACAGGGCGGGCAACGGCCTCGGCATAGACGCGATCGGCGTCGTCCGACGTCACCGTACGACCGTGCAGCGCTTCTTCGAGAACAAATCGAATGTTCTCGAAGGCGCCGCGCTGGCGCTGGGTGTAGCGCACGACGGCCAGCGGCGGCTCGTTAGGTGCGCCCAGCAGACTCAGCGTATTCGCCGAGAGGCCGGGCGCGTCCTGCACGGCGCGGATGTCGCTACGCTGCACGGCGCGCACGTTCCACGAGCCCTTGGCGTCGGGTCGCGCGAGCGCGACGTGACGTGGGCCCAGCGCGAGCCACGACTCCTTCAGTTGTAGTGCGTGATCGAGGTCGGCGAGACCGTACAGCTGCACCGGTTCACCGCCGAACGCGTCTTCTATGCGGGAGCGAACGGCCGCTGGAAGCTCGGCCGGTTGCCCTAGATATCGCGAGATGATTTGTTTGTCCATGTCGATGATCCGTCAGTAGTTAGGCAACAAAAAAGCCCTTCGGGTCTTACGCACCCGAAAGGCCGGATCACGACATCGAATCTCGGACTTCTAGGGTGCTCCGCCTCCGGCGGTGCGACCGCCAACAATGGTCGCTCCAAGGCGCACTACGCCCAGGGACACGAAGTCCTTCGGCGTGTTGCTTCGGAGCAGAGTGATGTATGAGTGATTTGTCATTATCAGATTCGATCTCCGCGCTGGATGCGGAATGCGGCTTCGCCCAACATAGGAAGAAGCGTTTAACTCGGCAAGCCCCCCACTCGACTCGGAGTTAGGCGCCATGTCTTCGGCGCGTGTATTCATGCAACGGCTTGGCATTTCCTCCCGATGTTTGACCGCGAGGCGCCTGCCGGGGTCCATAGTGATGTCTCCAGGCGCACGCGGCCAGCCCAGCGTGCGCCTCGTTAGGCATGCCCGCCATTCTGAGAGTTTGCCGGATACGCTCGCGCTTGCGTGACCTCGATGGCGATGCGGCACCCGGGCTCGATTCCGCGAAGCAGGCTGCTGCGCCTCGGGAATTGAGACATCAGCGCCCCCGCACCGTCAATCGTCGCTTCGACCTTCACGCGGTCGCCTAACGGGAAAAGTCGCGTGACCGTAGCGATCCCGGGGTCCTCGCGCCAGAACTTGAGGTCATACGCGCGTATGACGAGACGAACAGATTGATCGTTTGTCGCACGCTCGAGCGGTACGCGCAGAGCGCCGGCGACAGCGGCGTCGTGCTCGACCCGAGCATCCAGCACGTTGACATCTCCGACGAACTTGGCGACGAACTCCGTCGCTGGATGATCCAGGATGTCGAGCGGCGTCCCTTCTTGCTCGACGCGCCCGTGATTGATCACGAGCACCCGATCCGCAAGCGCGAACGCCTCCTCCTGGTCGTGCGTGACGAAGATCGACGTGACGCCCGTTTCATCGTGCAGGCGACGTACCCACTGCCGCAATTCCTGTCGCACCTTGGCGTCGACAGCGGCAAACGGCTCGTCGAGCAGCAGAAGCTTTGGACGTGGCGCCAGAGCGCGCGCCAGGGCAACGCGCTGGCGCTGACCACCCGACAACTCGGACGGCATCTGCCGCTCATAGCCCGCGAGTCCCGTTAGGTGCAGCAACTCGCGCACTCGCTTGTCCTGCTCTGCCTTGGGCAGCTTCTGAACTTCGAGGCCGAAGGCGATGTTCTTCTCAACTGTCATGTGCCGAAACAGCGCATAGTGCTGGAAGACGAAACCGACTCGTCGTTTGCGCGCGTGGTCGCCTTCGACCTGATGCCCGTCGAACGCCACCGTCCCTGTATTTGGGTGATCGAGTCCCGCGATGATTCGCAGCGTCGTGCTCTTGCCGCCGCCCGATGGGCCGAGGAGCGCGACCAGCTCGCCCGATTTCACCTGAAAGCTCACATCGTCGAGCGCGACGAACGAGCCGTAACGCTTGGTGAGGTTCGCAACCGTCACGTTCATGAGCGTGCTCGCTTTTTTCTGAGTTGTTCGAGCGTGATGAGGAAGCCCATGCTCAAGAGTGCCAAGACGATCGCAAGGCCAAATGCGGCCGCGTCGTTGCGCTCTTCCAGGGCTCCATAAATGAATGTCGTCGCAGTATCCGTGCGTCCCGCGATCGCTCCACCGAGCACCAGGACCGCTCCGAACTCGCCTAACGCACGCGCGGCCGTGAGCGTGAGACCGAGCGTGAGGCCGCGTCTGATGTTTGGCAGCGTCACACGGAAGAACGTGCGCCAGGGTGACGAGCCGAGCGTCGCGGCCACATGCTCCTCGTCATTTCCAACTTCGGCCAGTACATAGCTCACCTCACGGACGGTGAAGGGGAGCGTCACGAATAGCGTGGCGAGCACCAATCCTGGGAACGCAAAGGCCACGCGCAGATCCAGGGCCTGCAGCACTGGAGCGAGCCAGCCGTTGCGTCCAACGAGCAACAAGAAGGCGAGGCCGCTCATGACTGGCGACACGGCCAGCACGAGGTCGATCGTGGCATCGAGCACGGCGAGCCCACGGAATCGCTGCCTAACAAGCACGAGCCCGGCCGCGATGCCGAAGATGCCGTTACAGACGACGGCTATCGCAGTGAGCAGCAGCGTCTGCTTGAGTGCAGAGAGCGCAGCCGCCGACGTGATCCCGCGCGCGATTGCCGAGAAGCCGAGTCGCGCCGCCTCGAACGCGAGCGCGCCGAGCGGAAGCAGCAGTACCGCGCCGAGGTACAGGAGGACAGCGGCAAATACGATGACGCGTGCGGGCGTCCACTTGGCTCGTGCCCGCGGGTCGCTGTCGACTGGCTCGATGGGGAGCGTCGGCATCGGCTCGCGCGGGATGACATCTACCTCGAGTGTCGCGGGTCGTGGCCGGGCTGGCTCATCCTCGAGATCGCGCGCGCGCAGCGGCGTGCTGGCGAGGAGCGGCGGTCGAATGGAGCTAGCCACGGCGTCCGCCGATTGTATCTCTGAGCGCCCGAGCCCCTAACGAGAGGCCAAATGAGAGCGCCAGCAGCACGAGGGAAACGGCCGCGGCGACCTCCGGGCGGCCGCCCTCCACTTCGCCGAAGATGTAGATCGCGCCCGTGAGCGACTTGTGCGGAATGTTGCCCGACACGACCACGATGGAGCCAAACTCCGCGATGGCGCGAGCAAAGCTCTGCAGAGCGCCAACTCCGATGGCGGGCAAGAGCGACGGCAGGATCACGCGCCGCACGATCGCCGCGTCGCCGGCGCCTAACGTGCGTGCCGCCTCCTCCTCCGCCGGATCCATCTCGGCGAGTACCGGCTCGACGGCGCGGACGACGAAGGGCACCGTGATGAAGAGGAGTGCGAAGACGATAGCAGGGGGAGCGAAGAGAATCTCTATGCCGTGACTCTCGAACCAGCGACCTATTGGTCGCGTCGGGCCGAGCAGCAGGACGAGCATAACGCCGGTCACCAGCGTCGGAATCGCGAACGGAAGATCGACGAGTGCCTGCAAGAGGCCGCGCCCAGGGAAACGAAATCGCACGAGCACCCAAGCCGTTGCCGTTCCGGCAACGGCGTTGACGACAGCCGTTAGGGCACCTGTCCAAAGAGTGCTCAACAAAGCGGCTCTCGCGACGGGCGAGGTGACGGCGGTCCAAATCCCGACGAGGCCGTTGCTCAGACCCGCAGTCGCCAGCGCAAGGAGCGGAAAGGCGACAAGCACGGCGACGTAGGCGACCACGCCGCCGCGCATGACCCGCTGAATGGGGGAAGCGCGCGTTATAGCCGCGACGCTCATTTGTTCGCTACCACCCGCGTCGACGACCGCTCGAATGCGCCGCCTGGTGCGAAGAGCGCCTCGGTCACACGAGGCCAACCGCCAATGTCGCGGATCGTGAAGAGCCCAGGCACCTCAGGGAACTTCGATCGGTACTCCACTGCGACGCTGTCGTGAACCGGTCGCAGTCCATGCTCGGCATACATTCGCTGAGCTGCCGGTGTAGAGAGAAAAGCTACGAACCTTTCAGCGGCCGTCTTCGTCCCGTGCCGTTCCGCGTAGCCGTCGACAACGGCGATCGGGTTCTCGATCAGAATCGTCGCAGGAGGGATGACATAGTCCATCTGTTTTCCTGCCTTACGAGAAACGAGTACTTCGTTCTCGTACGTGATGGCGGCGTCGCCGACCCCACTTTCGAAAGTGATGATCGATTCCCGTGCGCCTTTATCCATGATCGCTACGTTGGCGAGAATTCCACGCATCAGTGCCTCGGCTGCGGCGCTATCTCCGGCCGGCGCGGATGTCCCGCCGCGCAACGCTGCGCCGTAGATCGCGCTCAGGTTCCACATCGCGCCGCCGCTCGTTCGCGGATTCGGCGTCAGCACTTTGATCCCGGGACGACGCAGGTCGTCCCAGCCCTTGATGTTCTTGGGATTCCCTGCGCGCACGGCGATGACGACGATCGAGCGCGTGACCATGCCGCCGCCTAACGAACGCGCTTTCCACTCCGGCGACACCAGTCCGGCCTTGACGAGCGTTTCGAGATCCGGCTCCAGCGACAAGGCGGCGAGATCGGCCTCGAATCCACCCGCGATGGCGCGCGCCTGCGCGCCGCTGCCGAG
Source organism: uncultured Gemmatimonadaceae bacterium (assembly GCA_967720205.1). GTDB lineage: Bacteria > Gemmatimonadota > Gemmatimonadetes > Gemmatimonadales > Gemmatimonadaceae > DASYRX01. The sequence goes on from CBQVAZ010000030.1 coordinate 5,374, forward strand.
GTAGGACTCCTCGAATGTGATCGTCTGACCTGTTTTTTCCTTCCAGTCGCTCACGAACGCGGGGATGATCTCGCGATAGGCCTCTCGCGGCGTCGTGTAGGCGCCGAGAGTGAGCGTCAACGATCCGTCTGCAGTCTCCGCGCTGCCGCGCGCGCATGCCGTGGCTCCGAGTACAAGGCTTACAAGCGCTGCCAGGCTGCGTCCGGTCGAGATCATCGATCGCTCGTTAGGTAGGATGGGTTTTCTAGAAGCTGTGCTGGAAGCGCGTCTGCAGCGCACGCTCCGGCTCGCGATTGCCGCCAGCGGCGCCGCCGCGGAAGCGTGTCACGCTGTAGTTCACCATGAGACGCACCCCGCGGTTCAAGTACCAGTTGAAGGCAATGCCGCGCGAATCGGTGCGCATCGGCTGCGACGACGTGTCCGCGAAGACAGGGAACGCGTCGGGATCGATCGTGAAGCGGTTGTAGCGGAACCCTAGCTCGAACGCGCCCCACTGGTGCCGCTGCGGGTCGAAGGCCTTGCTGGGCGTGAGCCCGCGATACGACGGATGCTCGCCCGTCAGCGTAACCGACGAGGTGACGTTGAATGCCGAGTGCTCAAGCCTCTGGGCCGTCGTGGCCTGCCTAACGAACTGTCCGACGCGCGTATACTCCCACAGCGTCCCGAGTCGCCCCACGTACCAGTAGCCCTGCGGCGCGACGCGCGTGTGCAAGCCGTCGGCGATTGTGGTGCCCGTCGCCTTGCCATCCGAGCGGAACACAAACGCAGCTTGCTGCGCTGGCGTGCGATAGGTCTGCAATCCTGGTGCGGCGATCGTGCCGTGATGTCCGCCGCGCGTTCCCGCCACGCCGAAGCCGAATTCACGAAGGGCGCCGAGCGATGTGCGCGCGAAAGGCTCGATGAACAGACGGGCGGCGAAGTCCTTCTGATCGTCTCCATCGCCGTCGCCGAAGCCGAGATCCGCGACGCCATTGAACACGCCGGCCTGATACTGAACGATGCCGCCATGAAGATCGCCGTAGAGCTGCACGCCGACATCACGGTTAGGCGCGAAGCTCGTGTTTATCGCGCGCTCTATGAAAATCAGGTCCGTTGCCGACTGTAACCGCTCGAGTCCAACCGGCGGCTTGAACTTTCCCCAACGGATATTGAGCAGCGGACTCAGTCTGAGATCCGCGTGCGCGTCAAAGACGGTCACGCGCCCCTCGCCGAAGTCGGGCATCAGGCGCAAGTCGACGATGCGGCCGACTGTGGCTTCCCACACCGGGCGCACTCGCCGCAGCAGAAACGTCCCCGTTGCAGGTGTGTTGTCGGCGTCGAAGAAGAAGCGGCTGTCGCTCTGGAAGTACCCGCGCAGCCGCAGGCGAAAGCGGCCGTCAGCGGACGCGAAGGTGAGGGGAGGATTGTTTGCGTCGGTTGCCTGACGAGTCGTTTTTGTGAGGCTATCGGCGAGGCGACCTTGGCGCCGCAGAAGCTCGTTCACCGCCGCTTCGAGCTCGCTCACGCGCGCGGCAAGCCGAGCGTCGTCAGGCAGCGTGCGCGCTGTATCGCCAGGAGCTCGGCCTTCGCGACCTTGAGCGCCGACGCGAGCAGCGGCGATCAGTCCAAGCCCGGCGACAAATGCGATCTGAATGGCGTAGCGATGCATGAGCGATGCTTCCTTTGCGCTCAAGTGAAGCGTGGCTCCGACAGGGAGTAGGCGGTCCACGACGCTTCACCGGCCGCACGAGGAGAAGGCATTCGGCGGGCCAGTCCATTTCCAGGCACGTAAGTCATTGTGGTTACGGGAGTTAGAGCGATGGCCTGTCGGATCGCTCCCACATGCAACCGTGAAATAAGACGGCACTAACCTTGATATGTCATGGGGACAGGCCAAACCCATCGTATTTCATGGATTCGCAGCAAGCTCTCCCACCCCACCAGCCGTTCCAGTTGCTAGTGGACGTCTGGCGCACAGCGTCGGGCTCGCTTCCAATCGCCGAGATGCTCCCGCGACTCGCGGGTCTGCTCGCCCGCGTCCTACCGGCGGACTACATCGCCGTTAGGCATCTCGATAGTGCGGCGCGGCGTCTGGAGACGATTGCCGTCAGTCCCATGCGACCTTGCGCTCTTCCAGCGCTCGCGCGCGAGCCACTCAGCGACGCCGACTTGCACGCGTTCGTCGAGTGGTGCAGGTCGGGGAGCGCGACACTGCTATCGAACGTCGCAGCGTCGCAGGTTCGCAGCATCGCGTTTCCTGGTGTGCGCGCCGACGCAGACGTGCTCATCGCTCCGCTTCGTGCTGGTGAAACAGTACTCGGTCTCTTTGCGATCGTGGCGCGCGCGCGTGGCCGCATGGGCGATCCGCACGTCGCCCTCGCCGACGAGCTCATCGCGCCGATGTCCGCCGCAATCGAGAACGACATTCGCCTGCGCGAATTCTCGCGTATGCGTGAGGCGCTCGAGGCAGACAAGCGCGCCCTTCTGCAGCGGTTGCAGCGGCAAGAGCTGGCAGACACGCTGGTCGGCCGGGAAAGTGGCCTACAGAGCGTGATGGATCGGGTGGATCAAGTCGCACCGACAGATACGCCGGTGTTGTTGTTAGGCGAAACGGGGACGGGGAAGGAAGTTCTCGCGCGAGCGATTCATTCGAAATCGCGCCGAGCCGGTGGGCCAATTCTGCGCGTGAATTGCGGCGCACTTTCGCCGGGGCTCATCGACTCGGAGCTCTTCGGCCATGAGAAGGGGAGCTTCACGGGAGCCGCGGCGATGCGCAAAGGCTGGTTCGAGCGCGCCGATGGCGGCACGCTCTTCCTCGACGAAATCGCGGAGCTCCCGGCGGACGCCCAGGTGCGCCTTCTGCGCATCCTGCAAGACGGCACCTTCGAGCGCGTCGGCGGACAGCGCTCGCACAGCGTCGACGTGCGCGTAGTCGCCGCGACACATCGGAATCTACGTGACATGGTCGCGCGTGGGACGTTCCGCGAAGATCTCTGGTACCGCATCGGAGTCTTCCCGATCGAGATTCCGCCATTGCGCGCTCGACGCGAGGACATCCCGGCGCTCGCGGCGCACTTCGCGCTGCGCGCGGGCTTGCGGTTAGGCGGTGCGCCGCTCGCGTTAGGTCCGGACGACGTCGATCTGCTCGTGTCTTACAGCTGGCCGGGCAACGTGCGCGAGCTCGCGGCTGTCATCGAACGCGCGGCGATTCTCGGCGACGGCCGCCAGCTACGACTCGCCGCGGCTCTTGGCGGAGGTGCGACCGGATCCGGCGCGTCGACGGTGCGCCACGCCGGCGGCAGCAAGGCAGCCGGACGTGAGGTCGATCCCGCGTCAATCGTCACGCTCGACGAGGCGATGAAGGACCACATCGAGCGCGCGCTGCGCGCTACGGGCGGGCGCATCGAAGGCCCTCGTGGCGCCGCTGCGCTACTTAAGATCAATCCTCACACGCTGCGCGCTCGCATGCGCAAGCTGCGCATCGACTGGGGAGCTTTCAGGCCTCAGAGCGACGCCGACTTCGGCGGAGACCCGCACTGGGAGTAGCTCTCCCCGTTAGGCGTAGCTAGAGCCTCGGCGCGAGCGCCTCCTGCGCGTCTTTCGACGTCACGACCGGCACGATCTCGAAATCAGTGACATCGTGCCAGTTCGCTATCCACGCTTCGAGGTCATTAATGTCGTCGCACTCCATGACCTGGAAACACCGCCGATAGTCCGTCGTGACCCAGCTGGTGACATAGCGCAATCCGTCAGGCGCGAGACGTCCGCGGTCGCGAAAGCGGCGATACACTGGCAGCGGGTCGCCCTTCTTGAAGTGCTCGATGATCATGTACAGCATGGCTCGTTAGGTTAGCTCCATCGTAGTCCCACAGCCCGCTCCTTTCGCCCGTTCGTAGACGATGGCCGCCGCGGCAACGTCTTGCAGCGCCGTGCCGGTGCTGTCGAATACGAACGTCTCATCCGCGGACGTGCGCCCTGGACGCAGACCGGCCAGAACCTGTCCGAGCTCGGCGTGCACATCGGACGCGTGCATAACGCCTGCGTCTATCGCGTGGTGCAAGTCGCCGATGCTCGCCGCCTGATCCACAAGATCGACCACGACCTTGCTCTTGGCGAGGGCCGCGGGCTCGATCTCCTGTTTTTCCGGGTTATCCGCACCGACGGCGGCGATGAAGAGTCCCGGATGCAGCATCCTCGCATGAAGAATCGGCTGCCGCGATGTCGTGCACGTCACGCAGATCTCGCTGGCCGCAATGGCCGAGTCCAGTTGCTCGTTAGGTGTGATGCTTATGCCCATCTCCGCGCTGAGGTCCTTGGCGAACGACGCGGCGCGGTCGGTATCGAGATCGATCGCGTAGGCGTGACTGAGCGGCCGAACGAGGGCCAGGGCGCGCAGATGACTGCGTCCCTGAACGCCGCAGCCATAGATGGTCACCGTGCGAGCCTCAGCGAGCGCCAGGCGTCGAGCCGCAACGGCGCTCGCGGCGGCCGTTCGCAGGATCGTAATCTCGATCGAGTCCAGGATCGCGAGCGGTCGCCCAGACGTGAGATCAAAGAGCGCGATGACTCCCTGAATCGTGGGTAATCCGCGCGTCTTGAAGTTGTCTGGAAAGTTCGCGTTGATTTTCGCGGCGAAGTATCCGCGTTCGCCACCTAACGCGGCGGTCTTGACGTGATAACCGCCACCGCTGACGGGCGCACCGAGGATGCCAGGTGCGGTGGGCAGCTCGCCGTTGGCGTGCTGGATGAACGCGCGCTCGACGGCGTCGATGCAATCCGACATGTCGAGCAGTTGGGCGACTTCCGCGCGCGTCAGGAAGATCATCGCGCGCAAATCCCGCGTATTGCGCGGCCTGACGCAAGCCGTATGGTCGTTGCTCTTTGGCAGTTGACGTTAGCGGTTCATGCCGCGATGCTCGGAACTGCGCCCTCCTGCTCGGCAACTAGTGGAATGACGGTTTCAGCAAAGCGCTCCATCTCTTCGAGCTGCGGGCTGCACTGCAGCAGCAGCACGTCCACACCGGCTGCGCTCAGTGCGCTGACGCGTTCAGCAACCTGCTCAGGCGTACCGACCAAGTTGGCGCGCAAACCGCGATTGGAGACCGAGTAGTCCTCCAAGCTCACGCGTTGCTCCAACTGCGTGTGCGCGATCCAGTCCTGGTAGTTCGCGTAGCCAGGCGAGCCTGGCTGGACGTTGGTTATGCGCTCCAGCTCTCGTTTGGCGTCGGCCTCGCTCTCGCGTACGATGAAATACGCGGCCATCGCGAATTGCATGGGCGGCAGATCTAACGCTTCACGGCGAGCGCGGATGTCAGCAATTTTGGGGATCACGCGCTCCGCTGGATCGCCGTGCATGGCGTACGCGTCGCACGTACGAGTGATCAGCGACTTGGCGGCCTCGGACTCCCCGCCGGCGTAGATCGCCGGACGCGGGCGCCTAACGGGCTTGGGCTCGAGCACCGTCTCATCGACCGTATAGTAGCGCCCCTCGAATGAGAAGCGCGGCTCGCGCCAGACGCCGTCCAGGACCTGCAGCCACTCGGCCGTGCGCGCATAACGATCGTCGTGCTCGTCGAAGCGCACGCCATAGCGGCGTGCTTCGTCCTTCCACCAAGACGACACCACGTTGAGGGCCAGGCGCCCGTTCGAGATCCTGTCGATGTTCGCAGCTTGCTTGGCGAGCGTCGCCGGATTGTGAAACGTCGGACGCACAGCGACCATCAGCTCCAGCCGCTCGGTGACGGCGGCGAGCGCTGCGGCGGTGCTCCACGCGTCGAGCGACGGCGCTTCGATCCCCTTGATGTCGTTCAAAAACAATTCGGCGATGAGCGTGATGTCGAAGCCGATCTCCTCGCTGCGACGCGCCAGCCGGCTCACATACTGCCACGAGGCGTCCATCCCCTCGTCAGGCACGTTGCGGAGCCAGCCGCCGAAGACCGGAAGCCAATAGCCGAAGCGCATCAGGCGGCCCTCACGGCTGACGGTGCGTCGATGCCGGCCCGCTCGATCAGGTAGTCCACCAAGCGCTCGAAGGGGTCGAAGCCGATGACGCGCGGGGCATCGGCCACGAAGTTCGAGAGGGCATTGATGTCGTAGAAGTAGTGCTTGCCGTCGCGATCGTCGACGAAGTATTCGATGCCGCCAACATCGAGCTTGACTCGCTCGGAAATGCGCTCGACTTGGGCGATGATCTCAGCTGGCGGCGTCGTTCCCTCGACACGCATTCCGTTCTTCGGCGCATCGACAGCGCACGCACCGCGCACGAGGTCCTGGCCGTCCGTCGTCTGGCAGACATCGGCGGGGCAGAGGTTGAAGCCTTCTGCTGGATAGACGTTGATCGCGTATAGGTAGCGAGTGCCTAACGTCTCGACTCGGGTGATGTGCCCGCCGCGCAGTGGCGCCCGCTCCTGTACGAGTGCCGTGCCGTCGACGCCGAAGTCGAGCAGCCCAGACGCGACGTTGCGGGCCAATTCGGCTTCGTTGGCATAGCTCGTGATCCCAGCGCCACTCCCACCGATGTTGGCTTTGACGAGCACGGGATAGCGCAGGTCTTGCGCTGCATCCACGGCCTGCGATGGATGATTGATGACGCGCGTGCGCGGGGCAGGGAGCCCAAGCTCTTCGAGAACGTCGATCTGCCACGCCTTCGACAGCTCGAGCGCGTAGCAATCCGCCCCGTTCACAACCGGCGTGCCGAGTCGTTCGAGGTGGCGGAGCCAGTTGAGCGTGTGGAAGGTCGTCTGTCTGTGCTCGCGCAGATACGCGGAGGGCGACGCCCGGTTGAAAACCAACGCATACGGCGTGACGCGTTCGTGCGGATTGTACTGATGCGCCGCGGCGTCGATGCGGACATAAGGAACAGCGCGGCGTTCCAGCTCAGCGAAGAGCGGGCGGAACCAATCCGGATGTTCGTGGAAGATCGCGATCGGGCGGGGCGGGGCCATGAGCTACTCCGTCTAGAAGTCCGCCGCCTAACGCGATTTAAGAAATGGGGTCAGACTCGATGGGTCCTCAGTGACCCGATTGACGACACCGACCGTGTTTCAATCGAGTCTGACCCCATTTCTCAACGAAAAAGCCCGGGCGGGAGAAGTAGCCGCCGGGCTCTCGCGTTTTAGCGCTTTGTTTTACGTGGCGGCAATAGGCGGCAAATCACCACGGCTTCAGTTGTACGCTGACGGTAAGGCGCTAAGCGAAAGGAGTCAAGCAGAGTGAACGAGGTCAAAGGTCACAGGCCAAAGGTCAAAGCAAGCAGCGATCCCGTCCGCTTTGACCTTTGACCTCTAAGCTTCGACCTTTCTCGCCATGCTTCTCTTCACCAATTCATCCCAGGTCGTCACGTGCGCCGGCCCAGCGCGAGCTCGCCGAGGCGCGGAGCTTCAGGACTGCGCGATACTGACAAGCGCAGCGGTGGCGGTCGCCGGCGATACGATCGCTGCTGTCGGACCTCGCGACGAATTGGAGCGTCGCTACGTCGACGCGGCGCAGGTCGACTGCAAGGGCGGAATCCTCATAGCTGGCCTCGTCGACTCGCACACCCACGCGATCTTTGGGAAGCCTCGATACGAGGAACAGGAGCTTCGAGCCGCCGGCGCAGACTATATGGAAATCGCGCGAAGAGGCGGCGGTATCCACGCGTCGGTACGCGACTTACGAAGTCGAGGTGAAGAAGAACTTTATCGGTTGGCTTGCGGGCGCCTCGCGCGTCTCGCCGCCTACGGCACGACCACCGTCGAGGTGAAATCCGGCTACGGGCTCACCCTCGACGACGAGCTGAAAATGCTGCGTGTAGCTCGCCGCCTTAGTGAGTCCCAACCTGTCAGAATCGTCCCGACTTTTCTCGGCGCGCACGAGATTCCACTGGAGGCCCGCGCCACACCGGCAGGACGTGCCGATTATGTGACTTCGCTCGTCTCTGCCATGATTCCGCGGGTGGCGGCTGATGGACTCGCCCAGTTCGTCGATGTGTTCTGCGAACCGGGCGTTTTCACGGTTGAGGAATCGCGGTCGATTCTGTCGGCTGCGCGCCAAGCTGGGTTGCACCTCAAACTCCACGCAGATGAGCTGCGTCCCTCAGGCGGGGCACAGCTGGCAGTCGAGTTAGGCGCAACCTCAGCCGATCACCTCGCGGCAATCTCGCACGATGGGATCCGGGCGCTCGCGGCGTCGGAAACGGTGGCCACGTTGCTCCCGGGAACCATGCTGTTTCTAGGCAAGGATCGTCAGGCGCCCGCGAGGGCGCTGATCGAGGCGGGAGCGGCCGTCGCTTTGGCAACGGATTTCAATCCCGGCACCTCGCCGACGACCAACTTCCCGCTGATTCTCACGCTTGCCGTGAGTCAGCTCAGGATGTCGGTCTCGGAGGCAATCCTGGCCGCCACCGTCAACGGCGCGGCGGCGTTAGGCATCGCGGATCGGGTCGGCCAGATCGCCCCGGGATTCTCCGCTGACCTGGCGCTGTTCGACTGCGACGATGTGCGCGAGTTGCCGTACTGGTACGGTGACAACCGCTGTCGCGCGACGTGGGTGCGTGGTCTTGCTTGTCACGTGAGAACTGAAGCCCAGGCGCGCGCAGGTAATGCCTAGTCAGGTCGTCGACGCGCCGCCGACCTTCGTGTCCGAGCGCCCGCGTCGATGTCCAACGTCTCCAAACTCAAAAAGAAGGCCGCAGACTTCGAGCAGAAAAAGCAATTCGATCGCGCCGCACAGGCGTACATCGAGTTGCTCGACACGCTCGCCAACGATATCGACGACGTCGACATCCCGCTGTACAACCGGGTTGGCGACATTCTGATTCGCCAGAACAGTGCCGCTGAAGCGTTGGTTTATTACGAAAAGGCCGTCGACCTTTACTCTGAACGCGGCTTCCTCAACAACGCCATCGCGCTGTGCAACAAGATCCTGCGCCAATCACCCGGGCGCACGATCATCTACTACAAGCTCGGCAAGATCAGCGCGACGAAAGG
>CBQVAZ010000031.1:0-14239 GCA_967720205.1 uncultured Gemmatimonadaceae bacterium
GACGGCGGCACAGGTTAAGCAAAAGAACGGCAAACGGTACGCACACGCGGGCGTAAATATCGTCAACCGCGTGAAAATGAGCCTAACGCGAACCAGGGTTGACCTTTAACGCCGTTGACGCGTTCACGCCTGCGCCTCAGGTCCCGTTTTACGCTGTTGATTCTTGACTCGTGCCGCCGTCGACGCTTTTCAGGTAGCCAGAGCGACCGCGGAATCGTTCAGCAGAGCGCGCACGCGTTCCGCTTCGATCGCCCCCAGCGGCAGCAGGGGGAGCCGCGTCACGCCTCCGCGCAGCCCTACCGCGTCCATCGCGGCCTTGACTCCCGCCACGCCCATCTTGCCCACGATCTGCAGCGCCAGCGGCGTGAGCCGCGACTGCAGCTCCACGGCCTCGTTAGGCTTTCCTTGCTGCATCGCGTCGCGCACCGCCAGCGTCAGCTCCACGGCAAAGAGCGCCACGGCCAGGATTCCCCCGCGCACACCTAACGCGAGAGCCTGCTGCCACGTTCCGCCATGGCCGGTGAGCACGCTGAACGTTTCATCTTGCGTTTGCACATACAGCCCCAGACACTCGACATCGCCCGCGCTGTCCTTCATTCCCACGATATTGTCGTGCCCGGCGAGCTGCTGCACCAAATCCGGCTCCAACCGGAAATGCATGTACTTGGGAATGTTGTAGAGCAGCACCGGCAGCGGCGATTCGTCGGCGACCCGCTCGTAATGCGCCTTGAGCGCCTGCGCGTTTATCTTGTCGCCGTAGTAGTGCGGCGCCACGACGAGCACGGCGTCGGCGCCGGCAGACGACGCCCGGCGGCAGCGATCAATCGTTAGGCGCGACGATTCGGCGCCCGTCCCCGCGATGAGAAGCTTGTCGCTCCCTATGGCTGCGCGCCCCGCTTCGAGACAGCGGTCCCGCTCCCCCTCATCCAGCAGTGCAGCCTCGCCGGTGGAGCCGTTGACGACAACGCCGTCCAGGCCCGCCGCGATGTGCGCTTTCAGGTTTTGGCTGAAGGCGGCCAGGTCTACATCGCCATTGGCCGCGAACGGTGTGGTTACTGGCCCGAAGACTCCATGGAATTGGCGTACGGCCACTGGTCGTTCTCCTCTAGCAGGTCCGTGGATGCGCCATTGGAACCCTTCTTCGGTTTTGGCGCTCCCCCCGCCTTGCGGCCGCCCATAGCCGGAGTCTGGCTCTGCAGGACCTTCATCTTGAGCTGGAAGTCCGCCGGCCGAGTCGATGCCGCAAGCGCGACATCAAATGTAACCACGCCTGAGTTCACCAGGTCAGCCAGATGCTGGTCGAAGGACTGCGTGCCGTACTGGTCACGCCCCTCTTCGATATACTCGCGGATCTCGCCGATGCGCTTGCCGTCGAGAATCAGATCGCGAATCATCGGCGTTGCGATCATGACTTCGGAGGCCACGATGCGGCCCTGCCCATCAGCACGTGGGAGGAGACGCTGCGAGATGACTGCATGGAGCGATTCCGCGAGCCTGATCCGCACCACGTCCTGTTCTTCGGGCGGGAACATGGAAACCATGCGCATGATCGTCGACTGCGCGTCAGGCGTGTGCACCGTCGCCATCAACAGGTGACCCGTCTCGGCGGCCTTGCACGCCGTATCGATCGATTCCGTATCACGTAGCTCGCCGAGTACGATGACGTCCGGATCTTGCCGTAGCGCCGCGCGCAGGCCATCGCGGAATGACTGCGTATCGACGCCAACTTCGCGCTGCGTGATGGACGACTGGATGTCGCGATGCAGGAACTCGATCGGCTGTTCCAGCGTCACTATGTGCTTGTGCACATGCAGGTTGATGTGATGGATCATCGCCGCGAGCGTGCTCGACTTTCCAGAGCCCGTGACGCCGGTGACGAGGACCATGCCGCGCTCTGTGGTCGCAATGTCTTCCAGCGCCAGCGGCAGCGTGAGCTCCGCGATCGTGGGGATGTTGAAGGGGATCACGCGCATAACGATCATGAAGCTCGACCGCTGCCTCAGAATGTTCACGCGGAAGCGCCCGATGCCGGCCGCGCCCCAGGAGCAATCGTAGTCCAGGAGCGAATCGATGTTCTGCCTAACGTTTTCGTTAGGTATCAGCCGTAGCGCGATGGCGCGCGTCTGTTCCGGCGTGAGCGCCTGCTTCGTGATGGCGACGAGCTTTCCGTCGATGCGAGCGCGGAAAACGTCGCCGGCTTTGATGTGCAAATCCGACGCGCCGCGATCGATCGCAGCCTTGATGATCTTTTCCATCGATTCGCGGGAGTGAGAAGCGATAGGCCGACGCGCGGATTGCGCGCCAGATCCCGCGAGGAGGACGAATCTTCCGAGTTAAGGCAACGCCCAAAGGCGTTACGTAAGTCCCATGTGCGACTTGACTTCAGCCATGGTTGCGCTCGCCTTGACCTGCGCCCGCTTGGCTCCGTCGTCGAGAATCTCCGCTACCTTGCCCGGCTGCGCGGAGAGCGCCGCCGCTCGTTCCCGGATGGGCGTCAGCTCGGCGTTCATGTTCTCGAAGAGGACCTTTTTACAGTCGATGCACCCCCACCCCGCCGTGCGGCATTGAACGGCGACGTGCTCCACGGTCGCGGGTGGAGAAAACGCCTTGTGCAATGAAAAAATGTTGCAGATCTCGGGCGTTCCCGGGTCTGTGCGTTTTACGCGCGCCGGATCGGTCATCGCCGGTCGCAGCTTTTCCCAGATCGCGGCGGGTTCCTCGAGCAATCCGACCGTATTGCCGAGCGACTTCGACATCTTCGCCTGACCGTCCAGACCGAGGATACGCCGCGTCGGCGTTAGGCGCCCCTGCGGCTCCGGGAAAAAACCGTCCGCGAAGCGCGCGTTCCAGCGCCGCGCGATCTCGCGCGACAATTCCAGATGCTGCAGCTGATCTTCCCCGACTGGGACCGTATCCGCCTTATACAATAGAATGTCGGCAGCTTGCAGCACGGGATACATGAGTATCCCGGCATTCACGCTTTCCTGTCGCGCCGCCTTCTCTTTGAACTGCGTCTGCCGCTCGAGCTCACCCAGCGGCGCAACTGAGTTGAAGATCCATGAGAGCTCGGTATGTTCCGGCACCCGCGATTGCACAAAGAGAATCGCGACCTCGGGGTCGATGCCTGACGCGAGCAACGACAGCCCCATCTCCTGCGTGCGACGGCGCAGGTCCGCAGGCTCATACGGAATCGTGATGGCGTGATAGTCGACAATACAGATCAGCGACTCCATCTCGTGCTGGAGCGCGACCCAGTTCTTGACGGCACCCAGGTAGTTGCCGATGTGCAGCTCACCGGACGGCTGAATGCCGCTGAAGATGCGTGGCATCAGGCCAACTTATCGGCGCACAAAGAGCCGATCAACGCTGCGTGGTGACAAGCGAGTCGCTTCTCGCCGCTTGCTGCGACGCGGCTCGTGAGGCAGCCGCCTTCGTCGCCGAGCAATCGGCTCGCTTGCGGGAGCTGGATTGGCATTCCAAGTCGCGCGCCGACTTCGTCAGCTCGGTCGATACAGGCGCCGAAGAGCGCATCCGTGGACTGCTACTCGATCGCTTTCCCAACGCGACGATTATTGGCGAAGAGCTATCGCCTCACGAGACGCGCTCAGATGGCGTGGTCTTCGCGGTCGATCCGTTGGATGGCACGACGAACTTTCTGCACGGATACGCGCAGTACGCTGTTTCCATCGCCTGCATGCTGGACGGCGTTCTCGAAGCAGCCGTTGTGCATGATGTGCCGCGCGACGCGCAGTATACGGCGCGTCGTGGCGCCGGCGCGTATCGAGGCGCAGTCCGCCTGTCCGTCTCGAGCATCGAAAAACCATCGCGTGCGCTGATCGGAACCGGCTTCCCTTTTCGAGATCCTTCACAGCTGGAACCGTATCTCACGGGATTCACGAGAGTAGCGCGAGAGGCAGCTGGTCTCCGCAGAGCAGGCGCCGCAGCACTCGATCTGGCCGACGTCGCCTGCGGGCATTTCGATGCGTTCTGGGAGTTGTCGCTATCGTCGTGGGACGTCGCAGCAGGGATCTTGTTGATTCGCGAAGCCGGTGGCGTCGTAACTGATCTGGACGGTAAGGAAAAGACAGTTTCGCACGGCGGCCTCGTTGCGGGAAATCCCGTTATGCACGCCTGGCTTCTGGACCGCCTCAGACCTCAGACCTCTGACCTCTGACCTCGATGTCGTTGATTGAATGCGTCCCAAACTTTTCCGAAGGCCGTCGCCCTGAGGTCGTCGATGCGATTCGGACGGCGATTGCGTCAGTCGACGGCGTCGTCGTACTCGACGTGTCCTCGGACGCTTCCCATAATCGCTCGGTCATCACCTTCGTTGCGTCGAAAGAGCGTGCCGTCGATGCCGCGCTCGCCGGCATGCGGGTCGCTGCTGCACAGATCGATCTTACGCAGCATCAGGGCGCGCATCCGCGCATCGGCGCCACCGACGTCGTCCCCTTCGTCCCGCTCGAAGGCGCCACCATGGACGACTGCATCGCGTTGGCGCACGCGTTAGGCACCCGTGCCGCGGCCGAGCTGCACATTCCGATCTATCTCTACGAGCGAGCCGCCACTCGCCTCGAGCGCGTCAACCTCGCCGACGTGCGGCGCGGCGAATTCGAGGGATTACGCGACGAGATCGCGACAAATCCCGAACGGCGCCCGGATTACGGTGAACCGCACATCCACCCGACCGCTGGGGCAACGGCCGTCGGCGCCCGCCCCTTCCTCGTCGCATACAACGTCTACCTCGGCCCCGCATCGAACCTTGCAATCGCGAAAGAAGTCGCGAAGGCCGTTCGCGCCTCGTCAGGCGGACTCCCGGGAATCAAGGCGTTAGGTCTGGAGGTCGACAACCAGGCGCAGGTCTCCATGAACCTCGTCGACCTCGAGAAGACCGCGCTGCACGAGGCGTTCGACGCGGTGCTGAGCGCTGCGGCGACGCGCGGCGTGCAAGCCACGTGGAGCGAGATCGTGGGCCTCGTTCCCGAGAGCGCGCTCGTGCGCGCCGGCGCGCATCACATCCTGCTGCGTGGCAACCCCGACGGGTTCATTCTCGAGCGCAAAGTGCGCGATGCGCTGACGCAACGTGCGGCGCCAACCGTGGCGGCATTCACCGCGGCAGTCGCGGCACCTACGCCCGCGCCTGGCGGCGGTTCGGTCGCTGCTCACGCCGCGGCGTTAGGCGCTGCGCTCGTGCAGATGGTCGCTGGGCTCACCGTGGGACGCAAGAAGTACGCGGCCGTCAATGAGGAGATGCAGCGCGTGCGTGACGAGGCCAGCAAGCTCACCTCCAGGCTCACGGAGCTCGTGGCGGAGGACGCCAGCGCATACACAGCCGTGAGCGAAGCGTATAAGCTCCCCAAGGATGCCCCGGAGCGCTCCGCATTGATCCACGCGGCGCTTGTGGGTGCCGCTCAGACGCCGCTCGAGACGGCGCGCGCCTGTGCAAGCGTCGCCGACCTCGCGCTCGCCATCGCCCAGCGTGGCAATCAGAACGCGCTCTCGGACGCCGGTGTCGCCGCGCTGCTCGCCGAAGCGGCATGCAAGGGTGCCGCCTTCAACGTGGCTATCAACGTCGCCGCCATGGAGAATCGCTCCCTGGGGGCGCCCATGTCTGCGGACGCTCAGGCACTCGTCGAGCGCGTTCGCGCAGTAGCGCGTGACGTCGAATCGCTCGTCCAGCGCGCGACCGCCTAACGGGCGCGGTGCCGCTCCAGCCACTCAACTTCGCGGGAGCACAGCCGGCGCTGCGTCAAGGCATGCGCGCGCAGTACGCGCTTCCGCTGCAGCGTTCCGGCATGTACGTCTCGCTCTGCACGCGCCAGCGCCCCTCCACTTCCTGCCACTTGGCGAAATAGCGCCCGCCGATCGTGACCTTGCCGTCGCTGGTCGTCCACGAGCCGGTCCACGTCCCTGATTCGCTTGCCATGCGCCATGGCGCGAAGACAGTCACCTCACCCGGCGTGCGGCGGTAGACGACATCCGGGCGCGTGCGGAACAGCTCCGCGAAACGCGCGGCGTTGGCGTCGCGTCCGACTGTCACATCTGACGTGGACGAAACGACTACGACGTTAGGCGCGAGGATATCGGAGATCCCTGCGGTATCATGACGGGCAATCGCCGCGTTCGAGCTCTCGCGAAGTTGACGGATGACACCGGCCGTTCGACGATCCGAATCGCTCTGCGCTGCACCCTTTTGTGCGACAGCGAAGACTGCGAGCGCCAACGCACAGACAGCACGCGTCACGGACCGTTGGTATAGTGCCCGTGGATGCACAGCCATTTTCCGTTCTCCTTCACGAAGATCCGCGTTGACTTCCCGCGGGTCGCCACGCGCTTGCCGTCGACAGTTCCCGCGTCGGTCCAGTAGTACGTGACCCACGCGACGTCCCCGCGCACCGTCACGCGCGGATTATGCATGTCGGTGTGCACTCCCTTTGCGCGCTGCAGATACTCGGCCATGCCGCGGACTTCCATTGGCTTCCCTTCCGCGAGGTACGCGTCATTCTCGCCGAACTGCGTGAAGTCCGGATGCACAAAGCTCGCGTAGCGTTCCACGTCGCCGGCCTCGATCGCGGCCCACATTTGCACGAGTGCCGCCTTTACGTTCTCAGCCTCACGGTCGCCTAACGAAGATTGGGCCCGAACGGCGGGGACAACCAAAAACAGGAGCAGGAGCGATCGCATCGCTGCACCTCCAGACCGCGAAAAGTGAGACTAGGGGGATCGACTCGTAACGCGAATCAGCGAGCCAGCGCCGCCTTCATGCGCGCCAGATGGTGCCACGGATGCCGTAGCGGATGGTCCTCGATCACGAACTGCGTCGTCATCGGAGCGCCGTAGCTGAGCGAAAACGGCGCCGCGCGGTCCAGCTCTTCATCAGTGAACGTGCGCACGGCGTCGGCGGCGGCCTTGCTATTCTTCTGAAGCAGCGCGAGGGCATCGCCCTTCGTGCACGCGGCGTTCTCGCTCGCGTGCGCCGCGTTGATTTGCGCGACAGCGTCCCACGTCACGTCGGTTACTGGTTTGCCCTGCGCGATGACGCGCACGACATCGATTTCGATCGGATACATAGACGCCACGTGGTGCACGGTGACGCCGATTGTCCGGCCGTCTTTGGGTACCGCGGTGCGCCACTGCTCGTCCGACAGGTCCTTGGCAAAAGCGGCCAACGTCGCGGCACCTTGTTCGATGCGACCCGCGAGAAGATCAGCGCGACGACTCATTCAACCTCCGTTCCAGCGTTGTGAACTTTGCGTAACGTGTTCGGAGTTCGATGTTACACGCACTCCCGGGAGACGCAAGGGTGGCGTCCGGTGCACTCACGGTCGCCTTCAGTGTCTCCATCGTCGCGGCTTCGGCCTTCCGAACAGCGACGGCAGGTCGCCTAACACGTCCGGCGCGGAGTCGCCAAGGCGCGTTAGGCAACCGTCTCGCTGACCCAGCAGATATTCGACGGTATCTGCTTTCTATCCGCGAAGGATCACCTCCTTCTGGTTTGACTAAGCGGGCTTCTTCGGCTTGCGTGTCTTCTTGTGAGCGACGGCCGTGGTCTTCTTCGTCGAGTCAGCGCTCTTCGCGGCGGCCGTGGTGGACGTCGTCGGCGCCGTCGCAGCCTTGGCGTGCGTCGTCACCGCAGACTTGGTCGTTTGTTTCTTGGGCGCAGTCGCCTGCGCACCTGCGATCGATGATCCAACCAGCGCAGCTGCGACGGCGGCGATTGCGAGGATCTTTCGTGCTTGCATAGTCATCTCCAGCTAAGTTGACAGGGCGGCACGCCGTCCGCGGACGCGGGGTAGTACCGAGGCGCAAAAGGCATTGCCTCTCGAACCTGTGCGCACTCTATCGGCGGCGAGCTTAATGGAGGATTACAGGCCTCCAGCCCCCGGCCCCCGGCCCCATGCGACTGCTGTTAGTTGAAGACGACGCTCGTCTCGCGGACTTGCTGCTGCGATCTCTTCGCGAGCAAGGCTACGCTGTCGATCATGTCACAGACGGCGACGCCGCGATCTTTCAGGCGGCCGTCAATCCATACGATGTCGTTGTGCTCGACGTGCAGCTGCCGAAGCGCAACGGCTTCGAGGTTTGCGCCGAAATCCGGCGCCGTCGTAATCCCGTGCCCATTCTCATGCTGACGGCGCGCGACGCGGTGCACGATCGCGTCGCCGGGCTCGATTCCGGTGCCGACGACTACCTGACTAAACCGTTCAACCTCAGCGAGCTGACGGCGCGCGTGCGCGCCCTGTTGCGGCGCATGCCGGAGATCGCGCCGCGTGTCATTACCGTCGCTGATCTCACTGTCGATACCGCTGGTCAGAGCGCGCAACGTGCAGGCAATCAACTCGCGCTCACGACAAAGGAATACGTGCTCCTAGAGTACCTGGCACGAAATGCGGGCCGCGTGATCGGTCGCGCAGAGCTGGTGGAGCATGTTTGGGACGAGAACCACGATCCGTTCACAAACGCGATCGAGGTCTACATCAACCGACTGCGAAAAAAAGTGGACGACGGCCGCGCTCCGTTGATCCACACGCGGCGCGGCGCGGGCTACATGCTCGCCGATCCGGCGACGTTGAGTCAGCCTAACGCGGATTGATGCGCGCCCGCTCGGTCAGAATTCGTATCGCGCTGTGGAATACGGCGCTCTTTGCGGCCTTCCTCGCCTTGCTCGCCGCGGCTGGTTACTGGTTCCTCTCGTACACGAGTCTCGAGCGGGTCGACGAGTTCCTCGCCGAATCGGGCGGCACCATCGCATCGGCGATCGAATTCGAACGCAGCAATGGCGCATCCGATTCAGTCGCGATTCGCGCGGTGCTGTCATCGATGCAGCTCCCAGATATCGCCGTGCACGTTTACAACGAAGGCTCGGGTCAAGCGCTGTCTTCGTATGAAGGATCGCGCTTCAAGCGACCTGATCTCGACGCGCTCGAAGCGGCACTTGCCGATTCACTAGCCCAAGCTGCGCGCGCCGCGCCGAGTCAGCCCGACCTCACCACCATCGTTGCAGCCGATCAAGCAGTTCGCGTGCTCACATTCCCCACGGACATCGCGCCACAACAGCGTCTGATGATCGCAGTCGCTCAAGTAATGACGGTGCGCTCGCGCTTGCTGCGCGACGTGCGCTTCGCGCTGTGGGTGGGCTTCCCGCTCGTGGTGCTGCTCGCTTCCCTGGGCGGACTCTGGCTCGCTGGCAAGAGTCTCGCGCCGGTCGACGCAATGTCTACGAGAGCAAGAGCGATCGGCGCGTCCAACCTGCATCAGCGCTTGCCGGTCGCTACCGAGGGCGACGAATTGGGGCGCCTCGCGACGACATTCAACGAGCTGCTCGCACGCCTCGAACGAGCCTTCGAAACGCAGGCCCGCTTTGCAGCAGACGCGTCGCACGAGTTGCGTACTCCTGTCGCCGTGATCAGCGGCGAGAGCGAGCTGGCGCTGTCACGACAAGAGCGACCACGCGACGAGCTTGTCGGTGCTCTCAAAATCATTCAGGGAGAGAGCCATCGACTCCGCACGATCGTCGATGACCTGTTCCTCCTGGCACGCGCGGATAGCGGCGAACGTCTCGTGCGGCCGACACCGCTGCATTTGCGCGACCTTTTGGACGACAGCGCGCTCAGCGCACGCACGCTCGCCTCGTCCGAAGGCGTATTCGTCGATGTGCGCGGAATCGATGCCGCGCCGATCGAGGGCGATGAGGCGCTACTCCGTCGAGCAATCGACAATTTGCTCGTCAACGCGATCAAGTACTCTCGTCACGGTGGCACGGTTAACGTCGATCTCGCGGACGACGGCGCCCGCTGGCGCGTCGACATTCGCGACGCAGGAAGTGGCATTCCGCCAGAAGCGCGCGAGCGCGTCTTCGAGCGTTTCTTTCGAACGGATGACGCGCGCGCGTCACGCCGAGCAGACGGCGCGGGGCTTGGGCTCGCTATCGCTCGATCGATCGCGCGAGCGCACAAGGGCGACGTTGAGTTGGTGGACTCGTCGGAGACAGGAAGCACTTTCCGTCTCGTGCTACCCAAGTCGTAATCGCACACTCGCCTCGTTCATCGCAGCGCAAGGTGGCTCGAGCCAGCTTGCGCCAATGCAAATACGTCCTCTGGTGCGCCGATACGGCCTTCCGGCGCTCGTCTCCGTCTTCATTGGCGCCGTCGCTTGGGTGTTGCGTGGTGAGCTGCGCCATTTGCATTCCGGTCAGATCAGCTCGGCCCTTTCGGACCTCGATTGGCAGCAGCTCGCTCAGGCGTGTCTGCTCACACTGCTCACGTACGCGCTGCTTCCAGGCTACGATCTGCTCGCGTTGCGATACGTTAGGCGGCGCATCGGCGCCGGCCGCGCTGTCTTTGCTTCGGCCATAGCGTACGCCATCAGCCACACACTCGGCTTTCCCGCGGTGACAGGTGGCGCTGTACGCGCCCGATTCTGGTCATCGTGGGGACTGACGACGGGCGAGATCGCCACCGCCGTCGGTTTCGCGGGCTTCACCTTCGTGCTCGCTGTCGTCGCCGTCGCCGGCACTGCGCTTCTCGCCGGACCCGCTTTGCCGTTCGCGTACACGCCTCTCGCGAATGGCATCACGCGAGCGATCGGTTTTGCTGCGGTGAGCGCCGTGGTGCTCTACTTGCTCTGGGTGATGTTCGCACACAGCGCGCCGCTCAGGATCGCCGGTCGCGAGCTGCCCGCGCCCTCGGCACGGCTGGCGATATCGCAGGTCGCGTTAGGCTTCGCCGACTGGATCGCCGCGGCGGCCGTGCTCTACGTGCTGCTCCCGTTCGGTCACGGCGTCTCCTTCGCGGCATTCGTCGCGATGTTCGTCGTCGCTCAAGTACTTGGCCTTGTGAGCCATGCGCCTGGCGGGATCGGCGTATTCGAATCATTGATCGTGCTGCAATTCGGCGGACGCGTCCCGCTCGGCGAGTTGCTCGCGTCGATGGTGGCGTATCGCATTGTCTTCTACGTCGCTCCCTTCGCCCTCGGCGTGACGGCGCTTGCCGTTTACGAGGTGTGGTTGCGGCGCGGTCATCTACGCACCGCGGCAGGCGTGTTGCGATCGGCACTCGAGCGCTGGGCGCTGCCGCTGCTCCCGTCCGCGATCGGAATGATGACGTTGTGCGGCGGTATCATGTTGCTGCTCTCCGGCGCGACGCCGGAAGTGAGCGCGCGGCTCCGTGTGCTCCTCGACATTCTCCCGTTAGGCATCGTCGAGCTGTCGCACTTCGCCGGGAGCGTGGTCGGCGCGAGTCTGCTCGTGCTAGGCTGGGCGCTCACACGCAAGCTCGACGCGGCGTGGTCCCTTGCGTGCGCGTTGTTAGGTGTCGGTATCGCGGCTTCGCTGCTCAAGGGCTTCGATTGGGAGGAAGCAGCGGCGCTTTCCGTCATCCTATTGATCCTCCTTCCGAATCGCGCGCTCTTCTACCGCCGCTCCTCGTTGACGGCGGAAACGCTCACCCGGGGCTGGATCGCATCGATACTCGCTATCGTCGTCGCCAGCGTCTTCGTGGGACTCTTTGCGTACAAGCACGTCGAGTACAGCAGCGAGCTCTGGTGGCGCTTCGCGCTGCACGGCGACGCGCCGCGCTTCTTGCGCGCATCCATCGGAGTGCTCACAACGCTCGGTATGCTGGCACTAGTGCGCCTGCTGCGCCACGGACGTCGCGTATCGGCGGCACCTAACGAGGGCGCTCTGGCCACCGTTCGTGCGCTGCTGCCAGGCGTCGAGAATGTCGAAGCGAACCTCGCGCTCCTCGGCGACAAGGAATTCCTGGTGAGCGAGGGCCGCGACGCTTTTCTCATGTATGCCGTGCACGGGCGCACTTGGGTGGCGTTGCACGAGCCGTTCGGTGAGCCGGCGGCTGTGCGCGCGCTGGCCTGGGAGTTCCTCGAGCGTGCCGACCGCGCCGGCGGATGGCCGGTGTTTTACCAGATCAGCCCCGGCTCGCTTCCACTCTTCGTCGAGATGGGCTGCATCGCGCTCAAGCTCGGCGAGGAAGCGTACGTCTCGCTGGAAGACTTCTCACTCGAAGGCGGCAGCAAGAGCCTGCGCCGCATGCACCGCGATGCCGAGCGTGAGGGCGCCACATTCGAGGTCGTTAGGCGCGAGATGCTGCCGTCGCTGATTCCGCAGCTGCGCGCCGTGTCGGACGACTGGCTGGCGCGAAAAGCCGCGCACGAGAAAGGATTCTCGCTCGGCGTCTTCGATCCGGCGTATTTGCGCAACTTCGACATGAGCATCGTGCGACGGAATGGCCACGTCGTGGCTTTCGCCAACGTGCTTACTGGGGCCGGGCGTGACGCGTCCGCCGACTTGATGCGCTATTCCTCCGACGCGCCTCGTGGCGTGATGGACTACCTCTTCGCCGAGCTGATTCTCTGGGCGCGACGACAGGGCTACCAGCGCTTCAGTCTCGGCATGGCGCCGCTGTCGGGTCTTGATTCACGCGCGCTCGCGCCGCGATGGTCGCGCTGGGCGTCGCTTGTGTACCTGCACGGCGAATCGATGTACAACTTCCGTGGCCTGCGCGCCTACAAGGAGAAATTCCATCCGCGCTGGGAACCGCGCTATCTCGCGACGCCGCACCGCTTCGCGCTGCCGTGGATCCTGGCCGATGTGGCGACCCTCATTTCAGGCGCTCCGCACGCGGTGCGGCGGGATGTGCGCACCCGCGTCGCTATGAAGAGCCCGGCGATGGCGTTAGGCTCGGCGCCAGCAAGTCCACTATAGCGTCGAAGCCGCCTGTCAGGCGGTGTCCGCCTGGACGCGCGAAGCGCCTAACCAGCGTGCTGTCGGCGTCGGCGCAGCCGTTGTCGCCGTCGCCAGCTCCGTACACACAGATCACGTTAAGACCGCGCAGGCGCTCGAGCTCGGGGGCGATTGGAATGTCGTCCGCGCGATCGCTGTGGTGCACGAGATCGAGTAGATGAAAGTGAAAGTTCGCCGCGCGCGACATGGCGACGAGCGCGACGAGATTCACGCGCTGACGCAAATCCGCGGGCCACCGCGCCGCGACGAATGGCGCGATGTCGGCCCCTCGCGAATAGCCGAGGAGCAGGATCCGCTCGCGCTGCCACCGTTCCATGTATGTGCGTGCCACGCACTGCAGCTCGAATGCGACCTGATCCGGCGAACGCTTGCCGTTCAGGTAGGAGCGCATGTTCACGCCAAGGACGGGACTACCTCTCGCCACTAACCCGTCGGCGACTTTGGCATCGGCGTTCACCCAGCCTCCGTCACCCGTGAGAAGGAGCGTGAGCGGCCCAGCACCTGACGGCGCGGGCCGCTCGATCAATGGCAGCGCGGCGATTGTGCTCGTTAGGCAGCTGTCGCGTGGCCCGATGGAAGTCTGCGCGTACGCAATCCCCCCTTCTACGCTGCGCAGTCCAAGGACCAGCACACTACCTAAGAACGCGAGCACTCAACGATCCAGCGTCTCGAAACGAGGGAAGCCCACGTTGTGGTCTGGCACGATGATGCCGAGGTGTTGACCAGGCTCGACTTCGAAATAGCCGGTTTCCTGCTCAAATCCATTCCGGGGCTGCACGAAGATGTTCACTTCCTCTTGGTCATGAATCAGCCAGCGCGGCACCACAAGCGTGGCGACGTCCATGGACTTCACGGTTCCGAGTGTGATCTCTTGGTTCCCGATGTCGAGGTAAACGCGCACCGGTGAGGTGCGGTTGTTCTGAACGACAACCGATGTTGTATCGGACGGGCGCGGTGGACGTTCAGCAAATGCCGTCGCGACGCCGAGGAGCAACAACGCGACGAGTGTAGGCAGCTTCCGCATACATCCTCCCAGATAGTACAAGTCGTGGCCGCGACGATTCGCGCGCCACTGTGCACTAAAGCTGAGAGCGGAGTCCTTACGAGAGGATTAACGGAACTGCTGAACTAGAGCTGACGGCTGCCAGCCAATAGTCCGAAGCCATCAGCAGCTGACAGCCGCTGTCAGCTGGTAGTCGTAGGCCGTCAGCAGGCAGCTTTAGTTACGGGTTAGGCGCGTATCCGTCAAACGGTACGATCGCTCCGCGGCGCGTTAGGCAGTGACTTGTCGAGCGACTCGCGATACTGCACGCAGCCCCGCAGAAACTGCGGCCAGTCGGGGACAGTCGGGAGCGGATCGGTCTTCTCGGGAAGCAGGCCCCACAAATCGGGGTGATGCCAGCACAGCTCGTGCTCGCTGCTGTCGCGATGTGTGCGAATGCCCTGTCGCAGCTTCTTCACCTCTGCGATCAGGGCATCGCG